>NZ_NFLA01000037.1:0-28534 GCF_002160675.1 Erysipelatoclostridium sp. An15 | reverse complement strand
CACAGGGAGTGAGAATAAAACCTTCATCCAAAACAAAACTATTATCTTAAAATTAGAATGTACAATCAATAATGAATTTAATAAAAATCATTAAATGATTACGTACATATTATACGAGGGAGTGTGTAAATGAAAATATTAGTAACTGGTGCTAATGGATTTGTAGGTAAAAATCTTGTTAGTACATTAAAAAATATCAAAGATGGTAAAGACCAGACTAGAAATATTAATATTCAGGATATATATACTTATGATATTGAAAATACAATTGATGATTTGAAAGAATATGTAAAAGATTGTAATTTTGTTTTTCATCTTGCAGGTGTCAATCGTCCCAAAAATATTGAAGAATTTTATGAAGGAAATACCAATTTTACAGAATTATTATGTGCTTCATTAGAATCCCATAATAATAACTGTCCAATTCTTATCAGTTCATCTATTCAGGCAAAGAAAAGTAATGATTATGGAAAAAGCAAAAAAGAAGGGGAACAGATTTTAATCAAACATGCAATGAATAATGATTCAAAGGTCTATATCTATAGACTTGCAAATCTGTTTGGAAAATGGTGCAAGCCTAATTATAATAGTGTAGTTGCAACATGGTGTTACAATATTGCACATGATAAAGATATTCAAATTAATAATCCTAATGCAAAAATAGAATTATGCTATATTGATGATGTAATAGATGAGTTTTTAAATGCGTTGGAAGGTCATCCAACTATTAGTATTGGAGAATATAATGAAGTTCATCCTACTCATGAAATTACTTTGGAAGAGCTATCAAAAATGATTTATTCATTTAAAAAATCAAGAGGAAATTTGATTGTTCCAAATTTAAAAGAAGATAGTTTAGAAAAAAAACTATATAGTACATATTTAAGTTATTTACCAAAAAAACAATTTTCATATCCTTTGAAAATGAATATAGATGAAAGAGGCTCATTTACAGAGTTTATAAAGACATTAGAATATGGACAAGTAAGTGTTAATATTTCTAAACCAGGAATAATTAAAGGACAGCACTGGCACCATAGTAAAAATGAAAAATTTTTGGTTGTAAGTGGTGAAGGATTAATACAATTTAGAAATATATATAGTGATGAAATTATAGAATATCATGTAAGTGGTGATAAATTAGAAGTAGTTGATATTCCTACAGGGTATACTCACAATATTATCAATATTGGTAAAACGGATATGGTAACAATAATGTGGGCAAATGAACAGTTTGATCCTACTCATCCTGATACTTATTATGAAAAAGTTTAACTTTTTAAAGAAATTTATGATTTTATCTCGTATATAATAGTGAGGGATATTATACTATCGATAATATGATAACTGATAAAATACTTACTATTATAGGAGTGTGAGAAAATGATTATGGAAATATATTTAAATGAAAGTAAAGCAAAAGATAATAACATTGATATAAATTCATGTTATGAAAAAATTGATAATTATTTTTTATCTAGAGGAGTTATCAAGGTTGCTAAAGGTATCTATAAAGGTGTAAAAAAAGATTTTACAACATTCGCAATAGCTCAAGGACAATTACCTAATACTAACTGGTTTTTAAAAATTATAGATGAATGGTATATTAGTTATTTTGGTGATGAACCAGATAGTCCAGAATACCGCCAAGATGCATTGGAATCATATTATCGTATTAAAAAGCAACATAACAGTTATATTAGGAACCAGAAAAGCTCTTAATTTTGCTATAAGTAATAGCTGTTTGAAAATTATATTTACTTAAATAATGAATAATTTAAAGTAATTTCATTCTTTTAAAATGTATATAGTAATAGAAGGATAATTTAGATTGTATCATGTAATTAATTCTAGTAAGATATATTTTGGAAGGTGTGATTAAATTATGATGATGGAAATTTATTTAAGTAAAGATAAAGCAACAATGAATAATTATAATATTGATGAATGTTATAGTAAAATTGATAAGTATTTTTTAAGCCATGGTGTTAAAAAGATTTCTAAAGGAGTCTATCAAGGGAATAATAAAGATTTTTCTGTTTTTGCTTGTGCACAATCAGCACTTCCTAGGATAGACTGGTTTTTAAAAATAGTTGATCAATGGTACTGTCGTTACGAAGGTGATACAATTGAATTTAGAGAAGATGCATTAGAATCATATTATCGGATTAAGGCAAGATATGCAGACTTCAATTAGTAGAAAGGCTATTAATTTTGATTTAAGTGAAAATCTTCTAAAAAAATATTATCCTTCAAAAAATTATCGAAATAGTTGGAGAGAAATAAAAAAATTTTTAGAAAAAAGTGATTTTATTCATCGTCAGTATTCTGGATATGTATCTAGAAAATGCATACCAATGGCAGATGTATTGAATATAATTACAGAAATGGCTATTAAATTAAAATGGTTGAAATTGTGTGTAATTGAATTTGACGTAACGATAGTCGGAAATAATTATAGTTTAATTTCACATATATACAATGCAAATTTTGATATTTAAACAAATGTGAGCCGATAGTTTTTAATATTGGTGAAACCAATAATTTAGAACAAATTATATAAGAATATATCTAATAATAGATGAATAATTTAGATTGTATTATTAATTAATTTTAATGATATATATTTTGAAAGGTGCAATCAAACTATGATGATGGAAATGGAATTGAGTGTACAAAAAGCAAAGGAAAATAATATTGATATTGAAGAATGTTATAAAAAAGTAGATGATTTTTTTAGAAAGCATGGTGTAAAGAAGATAGGAAAAGGAATATATAAAGGGAATAAAAAAGATTTTGATACATTCATGAAAGCACAGTGGGATTTACCAACGACAGCATGGTTTTTAAAGATAGTAGATAACTGGTATTTTCGGTATGAAGGTGATACAATCGAATATCGTGAAGATGCATTAAAATCGTATTACGAAGTAGAAGCTAGATATGCTGATTTTGTATGGTAAGAAAGCTTGATGAATTTTTGAAATAGATAAAATAATTAATAAAATGAGTTACAGTTAGCTCATTTTTTTATTTTGGTAAAATGGAGAAATGAAAATGGATATAAATAAAGATTATTCAAATATTAAATGGCAAGAAAATGGAAAGTTAAAACTATTAATTATTGTTGGTACTAGACCAGAAATTATTAGATTAGCTGCTGTAATTAGTAAATGTAGAAAGTATTTTGACTGTATATTAGCGCATACCGGTCAAAATTATGACTATAATTTAAATGGTATTTTTTTTCATGATTTAAAATTAAAAGATCCTGATGTCTATATGAATGCAGTTGGTGATGATTTGGGAGAGACAGTAGGGAATATTATTAACTGTTCTTATAAACTGATGAATCAAATCAAACCGGATGCTTTGTTGATTTTAGGTGATACTAATAGCTGTTTAAGTGCTATTAGTGCTAAAAGATTACATATCCCTATTTTCCATATGGAAGCAGGTAACAGATGTAAAGATGAATGTCTACCGGAAGAAACAAATCGAAGAATTGTTGATATTATTAGCGATGTAAACCTGGCATATAGTGAACACGCAAGAAAATATCTTCATGAATGTGGTCTCCCTAAAGAAAGAGTATATGTAACTGGTTCACCAATGGCAGAAGTATTACATAATAATTTAGAACAAATTAAAAAATCAGATATATTAGAAAAACTAAATCTAAAAGAAAAAGGATATATCTTATTAAGTGCTCATCGAGAAGAAAATATTGATACTGAGAAGAACTTTTTATCACTATTTAATGCGATAAATAAACTGGCAGAGAAATATGATATGCCAATACTATATTCATGTCATCCAAGAAGCAAGAAAAGACTTGAAGAATCAGGATTCAAACTAGATCTTAGAGTAATACAGCATGAACCACTAGGATTTCATGACTATAATAATTTACAGATGAATGCATTTGCAGTAGTAAGTGATAGTGGGACATTACCAGAAGAGAGTTCATATTTTACAAGTATCAATAGACCATTTCCAGCAGTATGTATAAGAACAAGTACAGAAAGACCGGAAGCATTAGATAAAGGATGTTTTGTTTTAGCAGGAATAGATGAAAAATCATTATTACAAGCGGTAGACACAGCAGTAGAAATGAATAAGGACAATGATTTAGGAATACCAGTACCAGATTATGTAGAAGAAAATGTAAGTACAAAAGTAGTAAAATTAATTCAATCATATACTGGAGTAGTTAATAAAATGGTTTGGAGAAAGTAAAAAAAACAATTTTTAAAAAGAAAATTCACATTTTTGAATGTATATAATATAGAAGGATAATTTAGATTGTATCAAGTAACTAATTCTAGTATTATATATTTGAAAGGTGTGATTAATCTATGATGATGGAAATTTATTTAAGTATAGAAAAAGCTAAACATTACAATATTGATATCGATAAATGCTATGATAAAATTGATAAATATTTTATTGAAAATGGTGTCAAAAAGATATCTACTGGTATTTATAAAGGAAATGATAAAGATTTTGACACTATTATGGGTGCTCAATGGAATTTGCCTAAGACAAGCTGGTTTTTAAAAATAATCGATCAGTGGTATTGTCGCTATGAAGGAGATACAATCGAATATCGAGAAGATGCTTTAGAATCATATTATAAGATTAAAGTTAGAAATGAAAAGTTTTTTAAAAACAAGAAAAGCTATTAATTTTGATTTAAGTGAAAATCTTCTAAAAAAATATTATCCTTCAATTCATTATAGGAATGCATGGAGAGATATTAAAATATACCTAGAATCTAATGATTTTAGACATCGGCAATATTCTGGATATGTTTCCAAAGGGTATATGTCAATGTCAGATGTAGGAAATATTATAATTGGTATGGCTGAATATTATTCATGGCTTGGTTTATGTGTACAACAATTAGATGTTACAATAGTAGGTAATGAATATAGTTTTATTTCTAGAATAAAAATTAATAATTGATAAAAATGAGTATAAAAGCTCATTTTTATTATAGAAAAGTAAGTGGGAAGGGAAAATAAAATGGATAAAGAAAATAATGTTTATAAAGATAGTAATATAGAAATTAAAGAGAATATTTTAAAGTTTAGTAATCATGTAATTCAATTATCAAATGTATCAAGTGTTTCTATTTCACCGATGGAAAAAAGAAAAATTCCAAGTGAATTATATATTGGAGCAATAGCAGGATTAATTTTGCTAATTTATATTCCTGTTTTAGGAATAATAGTAGCTGGTATTGCTATTTTTGTTATATTAAAAATTATTTCTGATAATAATGCATTAGGTTATTATTTAAAAATAAGTGTAAATTCTAGAGAAAATTATTATTTTAATGCTTCTGAAAGAAGGTTTTTAAGTGAAATCGTAAATGTTATGGAAAATTGTTTTAATAGTACTAATCCACATATAACTATTGATATGAAAAACAGTAATATTCAATATGGAGACGGAAACGTATTTCAGTCTAAGTAATAAATTGTATAGGGAGTAGTTAACATGACATTTAACATTAATATGAATAATAGTAATTTTCAACATGGCAATAACAATACCTTTATTAATTCAAACAATTCAAATAAAATAAATTGGAAAAACATAGAACATGATTATTTAAAAATAAAAGAAATAGAAAAAGCACCTGAATTAGTTGAAGCAATAAAACAACAATCAGTTTTATCTTTTAAAGAGAAGATTAAAGAACATATTGCTAATTATGGAATCAATGTTTTAAGCAATTTGTCTACTACAGCAATTTTAGAAATACTCAGTATGTTTTTGTAATATTATTAAAATTTATTGAATTTGACAAAGTAAATTGATTAATTTAAAATAAAACTAAGCTTACAAATGACTTTTAAAATTAATCGTTGCTACGTCACGTTGATTTTAAATTTCTGTTATCATAGTACCAGTTCGTATATTATACGAACTGGTACATTATACTCAAAATTAGACATGGTATGTAAATACCCTGTTTTTATTTTGTCTTTTAACAGTTTTTGTAAGTTTATTACAAGAGCTACCTAGTAGTTCTTTTTTTATTTTGGGGGAGGGGATGCAAGAAATAAGTATTTAAATACATTGATAAATAACATTATAAAGGGGTGATCGTAATGAAATTAAAAGATGATTTAGTCTTACGAAAAGTTGCAGATCAATATGTTATTGTACCAGTAGGTAAAAGAGTTCAAGAAGTAACTTCGATAGTTTATATTTCATCTTCAGCGGCTTATCTTTGGGATTTCATGAAAGATAATGAATTTGAAGTTGATGATTTAGTAAAAATGATTATGGAACATTATGATGGAGTAAATGAAGAAGTGGCTAGAAAAGATGTTGAATCTTATATTAAATTACTAGCAGATAACTACATTTTAGATGATGGTAAAATGAGAGGTTTTAATTTTATACGTGTTCCATCAGGTGAGAAATAATGGCATATGAGTTTGAACCAGTATGTCGAAGAATGGAGTGGCTTGATCCTTTCTATAAACAAGTATGGGAAAAAGCATATACTGATGCAATACCAATATCAGGAACATTTGAATTAACACCGCGATGTAATTTCAATTGTTCTTTTTGTTATGTTCATTTAAAAGAAAAGGATATTTCAAAATATGGCCAAGAATTAAACGGCAAACAATGGATTGAAATTGCAAAACAAGCAAAAGATGAAGGGACAACATGGTTATGTATTACCCGGCGGTGAACCATTGTTACATCCTGATTTTGAAGAAATTTATACTACATTAGCTAAAATGGGTTTCTTTATTACTTTACAAACAAATGGATATTTAATAAAGGACAAATATATCAAAATATTTGAAGATTATCCACCAAGAGGAATAAAGATTACTTTATATGGTGCTAGTGATGAAACGTATCAAAAAGTATGTGGTATTAAAGATGGTTTTACTAAAGTCCATCAAGGTATACAATTATTAAGACAAATGAAAATACCAGTTCATCTGGTTAGTACTATCACTAAACAAAATATTGAAGAACATAAAAAGATGGCTTTTTATGCATTTATCAATCAAATACCATACGCTTCTACTGGAGGTATTCGTAATTCTATTAGAAAAGAAAATGCAGAATTAGATGAAATTAGAGTAAAAGAAAATATTGAAAAAAGTAAAATTGAAGAAATAAAACATTTCATTAATAATCCTATTAATATTGAACGAAAACCATGTACTTATTGTAAAGATTATCGATTAGGGTATTGGATTACTTGGGATGGTAAAATTAGATTTTGCAGTTTTTTAAATGAACCAGATATTTCAATTAAAGAATTAAGTTTTAAAGAAGCGTGGCAACGACTAGTAGAATTTGAAGATCAACTAGATTGGCCACAAGAATGCAAAGAATGTGATTTTTCTAAAGTTTGCTTTAAGTGTGCAGCAACACTTGCAACAAACTCAGGAAGTGTTCACAAAATAAATAAAGAATATTGTAAAAAAATAAGAGATTATTATAAAAGAGTGAAAGAGGAGGACAAAACTAATGAGTAATAATAGTTTTATTAGCGGAAGTAATTATGTTCAAGCACCTAATAACCAGTATGAGAGTGTGAGAGGAATCTCGGTGAATAACAATGAAGGTGTTATACCATCAGGAGCTACTTTATCAAAAGGATGGTATTTTCAGTGGATAAGTAATGGATTTACAGGTAACGGTTGGCATTTAGATATTTCTAATTCACCTTTAAATTATTATAGTAACAATCATGGTGGAATGTTTAATAGCGATGAAGATGTTTTAGATTACCTTAGCAATACAGAAGAATCTGGTGGTAATTTGGATGCAATTTTTATATTTTGGCAAAACTATATTAATAATGTAACTGATGAAAGCAATGATGCATATACGCAGTTTTTAGATGCGACAGTTGGGTGCAGAATAGGGAGTTCGTCATAATTATTTAATATATATGAATCAATTAAACAGTTTTTTTATTTGTGGATTTAATTTTTTTTTTGAGAGTAGTATTATAATTGCATCTGTTTGGAAAAAATTTAAGGATACTCATTTGGGCAATAACAAATATATTATTATATACAGTTCATCAAAAGGTCAGGTATATAATGGCTTAAGGTATAGTAAATTGTCAACAGTTAACTCAAATCTAGTAATCTGTGATAATGATATTATGGTTGTAAATGAAGATTGGAGTAAAGCAAATATTATAAAAATGGAACATCCAGAAAGTTTTGATGCTTTTACTATGCAATTGTTTTATACACATGCAGTAAGAAATCATATGATACAAGTTCATAGTTCATTGATTGAATATAAAAATAGCGGCATTATGTTTTTAGGACCATCAGGTATTGGTAAGACTACTCAAGCAGAGTTGTGGCATCAATATCTAGATGCTTTAATTATTAATGGTGATTGCGTATTTGTGGAAGATAAGGGTGATGAATTTATTGGCTGGGGAACTCCTTGGCATGGGTCATCGCCTTATTGTGAAAATACTAGTGTACTGGTTAAGGCATTGGTTGTATTGAAACAGGGACAGGAAAATAGGATAAGAAAACTGGAAGGTTTTGAAAAAGTAAGTGAGGTAAGTAATAACATTATTTATCCAATGTGGATTGAAGATGGAATGGATTTATGCTTAGAAACCTTGGATCATTTATTAACTCATGTCCCTGTTTATGAATTAGTTAATAAAGCCGATGAAGATTCAGTATTAATGGTTAAACAGGTGGTGTTTGATGAAAAAAATTAAGCATATTATTAAAAGAATTAAAGAAGGACGTTTAAAAGAGTTATTTGAGCAGTTAGCTTGGATGGCAATTTATGTAAAGAGATATTGGTGGCTAATTGCAATATATACTTTTTTAATGACTTCTGGTTCTTTGCTTAGTTTAGGTTCGACAGTTGTTTCTCGAGATTTGGTGGATGCAGTAACTGCGGGTAATACTCAAATTATTTTTTCAGTTGTTTTTACTTATGTAGGAGTTGGCGTTGGACAAATTTTTATCAATGTAATTAGAACTCGAATTTCTTTGAAAATTCAATTAAAGATTCAAAATGAAATCAGAGAAGATATTTTTAAACAGATAATGCAAACAGATTGGGAAGCATTATCAGAATATCGAACTGGTGATTTATTGTATCGTATTAACGGAGATGCCGGGATGGTGGCAAACAGTATCTTAACGTTTATCCCAACGGTTATCTCCGTTTTTATTAGCTTTTTTAGTGCTTTTTGGATTATGATTCAAAATGACTATATGATGGCAGTCATTGCTTTAATGGGAGCACCGATTTCTTTGATTACTTCTAGATATACAATGGCTAAAATGCGTGAGTATACAAAAAGAAATCAAGATTTTTCAAGTAATAAGATGGCTTTTGATCAGGAGACTTTTCAAAATCTTCAAATGATCAAAGCATTTGGATTAGTACCTAGATTTATTGATAATTTTCATGAAGTAACTCAAGAATCAATGAAAATATCATTAGATCAAAATAAGTTTCAATCTTTAACAACTATTATTACTTCATTAGTTGGCCAGGTTATCGGATATGCTTGCTATGGTTATGCCTTATTTCGTTTATGGCAAGGAGAAATCAGTTATGGAACAATGACAATGTTTGTTGGGATGGCTGGTTCGCTACGAGGATCATTTAGTTCAATTGTTAATTTGGCACCAACACTGATTAGAGCTTGTATTAATGCTCAACGAATTATTGAAATTATAACTTTACCTCGTGAAAGAATTCAGGATGACAAAAAAGCTAAAGATATTTTAAGTGTTGCTGGTAGAAGTGGTGTTGAAATATTAATGGATAATGTCAGTTTTTGGTATCAAGAAGGCCAGCCTGTTTATGAAAATGCCTGTTTTTATGCTAAACCTGGCGAAATTATTGGCTTGCTTGGTCCTTCGGGACAAGGAAAAACCACAACTTTAAATTTATTATTAGGTTTATTTCATATCCGTGAAGGTAAACTTAAAATCGGTAATCCTGGTCATGAAATGATTGATATCTCATCTGCGACACGTTGTTTGTTTGGTTATATTCCTCAGGGTAATACTTTATTTAGTGGTACGATTGCTCAAAATATTGCAATGGTAAAACCTGATGCAACTGAAGAAGAAATTATTGAAGTTTTAAAAACAGCTTGTGCTTGGGAATTTGTGGAACAATTAGAAGAAGGAATTCATACTTCAGTAAGAGAATTAGGACGGAGATTTTCTGAAGGGCAAAAACAAAGACTTTCGATTGCAAGAGCATTGTTAGCTGATGCTCCGGTTTTATTATTGGACGAGGCAACAAGTGCTTTGGATATGGCTACAGAAAAGAAAGTATTAAAAAACATCTTAAAAAGAGATCCACTTAGAACTTTAATTGTAGCAGCTCATCGTCCTAGTGTCTTTTCAATGTGTCACCGGGTTTATAGGGTTCAGGATGGAATAATCAAAGAAGCTAATCATGATGAAGTACAAAAGTTTTTAGAGGGTGATGAATAAAAATATGCTGTAACTAACAGCATATTTTTATTTAAATACATTCATATCTTTTAAAATTTTAGTTCGTTTTTTACCTAACGAAAAAGCTTTAAACGGGTTTAATTTACCAGTAATAATTTTTTTAGAAAAATTACAAATTCGTTTTAACGCAAACCAAGGATATAAAGATGGTTTTTCTTTTAGTTTAGGATAACGAATTGATAATTGTTTAGCTGGTGGAAATAACATTATAAAAATATTTTTAATTAATGATGTATCCTGATTTCTTGATGATACTGTAGTATAAAGAGAACTATATGCTTGGTTTACATCATTAGTTCCAAAACAGCCGTTTTCAATTAAATTATCAGTTAGTTCATCGATATTATGGATGACTTGATCATTAGGTATTAGATTAAAACCTAAATATTTTTTACCAATTTGCATAATGGCATCATATAAATTATTAATATGTAGCGATTTTAAGATTGTTTTGATTTGATTATTATCAATATCTTTTTGATAATGCTGATAGAAAATTAAAATATCTAATACTTGTCTAATTCCAACTCCAGCACTAATAAAATGTTTATATAAATGAATAATTAAAAATAAATAGTGTTTAGTTGGCTCTAAAGTATAGATTAGCTGATTTTCAACTTTTATTGATACTGAAGTATCAAAAGCATCTTTAAAATAACTATTCATTTGTTTATGTAACGCATCTAAAGTTCCAAAAGGATTTATATGAACTTCAATTGTTAAAATATTGTTAGTAAAGTTAATTGTTTGAACAGTATTTAAAAAATCATCAGTTATTAGCTGCTTGTTTGTACAACGAAAGTTATTATTTGTTAATACTTGAAAACAGTTATTAAAATCTTCAGGTTTAATCCAGATATCTTCATCAGAAGAGCAGCGATAATCACTTTGAGGATATAACTGCCGACAGACTAAGCCTTTAATAACTAAAGGTTTTAAATTGGCAGCTAATAGTTTTTGATAAATATTTAAAAACTGTTCTGTTCTTTGCTGTTGCATGACAATTTGATTAATTGCAGTTTCCATAAATTTATTTGATGATGGATTGAAATCATCATTTTTTCTTAGTACCTCATAAATAATTGGTACTAAATTATGCTTAAAAGCTAAATCATAGAGTGCACCTAAATCAGTAGGAATGTCTACAACAGTTTGATTTTGAAAATAGGCGCACAATAAGTTAAGAAAAACCTGATTAATGTTTTTCATAGTCGACCATACCTTCTTTCTATTTCTTTGTTAGCTTTAATTATATCAAAATATTAAAGTTAATAAAAGATATTGAAGATAGCGACTATTTTTTATTTTCAAAAATTAAGTCATAAATGGAGGATATGATGAAATTTATACGAATCATAGTAATTATCTTTTTTATTATGGGAATAGGGATTTATGGCTATTCCTCAATTGTCGAAAAAACATCAAGCGATTCTACTTATCCACAAATAACAAGCGATCGTGAAGTTTTAGAAATAACTTGTAATTATAATGATGAAGATTTGTTAACTGGATTAAAAGCTTATGATCAAAAAGATGGTGATATTAGTGATGATATTTTAGTTGGGGGAATCTCAAGATTTGTAACTGCCGGGACTAGTGAAGTTACATATGTGGTCTTTGATTCTAATCATAATTCAACAACTTTTAATCGTAAAGTTGTTTTTAGTGATTATCGTTCACCCCAAATATCATTATCACAACCTTTAGTATTTACAGCTGGTAATGGCGGCGATGCTTTATCATATATTGGTGCTAACGATTTATTAGATGGAGATGTATCAAATTTAGTTACTTTACAAGAAAGTAATATTAACTATCAGTTAGTTGGTGATTATAGTATTAGTGTTTCTATCACTAATAGTTTTGGTGATTATGTTGATGTTACATTACCGGTTCATGTCATTGAAGAAAATAATCAGTCAATTGATATTGAACTTAGTGAAAATATTGTTTATTTAAATCAAGGAGCTAGTTTTGATCCAGCAAGTTATATTTATCAAGTTCAAGATAGTAATGGTAATGAACTAGCAAAACGAAATGTTCAATATCAATCAAATGTCAATACTAGTGTTCCGGGAGTTTATGAAGTAGAATACAACATTTCTTCTAATGCTGGTCAAGGAACAACATATTTGACGGTAATAGTTAATGAGTAGAGGTGGTAATGATGGAATTTCGAATAAATGATATTGATTTAAGAAGTATTATCGTCGATGTGATAAGAAATTGCTGGATGATAATATTAGTGATGTTGGCCACATATTTTGCAATAGCTGGTGTTTATCGATTGACTTATAGTCCTCAATATACAACAACAGCAACAATGGCTGTAACGGCTCGTGGCAGTCAAAGTGGTACTTATAGCTCATTAACGACAGCAATGAATATGGCTGAGGTTTTTAGTGAGGTTTTTCAAAGTGATACTTTAAAAGAAAAAATAAAAGCTGATTTAGAGGTAGATAATCTTGATTATCAAATTAGTGCTTCAGTTATTTCTGAAACTAACTTGATGACTTTAACGGTGACATCAAATACTCCAAAAATGACCTATCAAATTATGCAATCAGCATTAGATAATTATACAAGTGTATCTGATTACTTATTTTCTAATGCCTCATTACAAATGGTTCAAGATGCTTCTGTGCCTATGAGTGCTTCTAATCCGCTTAATTATTCACGGATTCAAAAATTAGGTACTCTAGCTTCTGGAGTAGTAATGATTGGAATAATTGCGTTATTATCGATATTTAGACAAACAGTTAAAAGAAGTAAACAGGCTAAGTATCAATTAGATGGTCGGATAATAACTACCATTCCATATGAACGCAAGTATCATTCATTACAAGAATTAAAGAAAAAACCAAAAAAATCCGTTTTGATTAACTCACCTTTATTAAGCATGCCTTATAGTGAGGCTAATCGAAAATTAGGAGCATTGATTGAAAGACATATGCGTCGAAGAAACCAGCAAGTATTATTAGTTACTAGTGTTGCTGAAAATGAAGGAAAGTCTTCGATTGCTGGTAATATTGCTTTATCAATGGTTGATCGAGGTAAAAAAGTAGTAATTATCGATTGTGATTTTAGAAAACCAGCACTATATAAAGTTTTTGAATTAAAAGAACTTAAAAACTGCTTATCTGATTATCTTGACGGTAATTGTAAATATGAAGATATTATTACATATCAAAATAATCTAGCTATTATTAGCCAAAAAGATTCTAAAAAAAATTCTAGTAATTACTTTTTAACAACCCAATTTGCTCAGTTTATTAAAAAATGTCGTTCAAATTTTGATTATATAATCATTGATACACCACCAATGGGAGCATGTGTGGATGTTGAAGCAATTATTAATCATAGTGATTCTTCAGTAATGGTTGTTCGTGAAGATTGGAGTGAAATAGGAGCTATTAATGATCTTTGTGATGTTTTAAAACAAAATGATCAAGATTTTATCGGTTTTATTTTAAATGCATTTCACCGCAGTATTTTTAGTAATGATAGTTATAGTCATTATGGCGATTATCAAAGACGGACAACTAGTAATTTGCATAAGTAGGGAGGCAGGATAATGGAAGAAAAAAATATTGAACAAGATGAAATCACTATTGATTTATGGATTTTGCTTCGTGATTTTATTCGTGGCTGTATTAAATTCTGGTGGCTAATATTAGCCTTGATGGTTGCTGGTGGTGCGATTATGTTTGTAACTAATATTCAAACATATACACCAATGTATCAAGCTAGCGCTACTTTTACAGTTACAACCAATACTACAACAGATCAAAATAATCAAAGTGATTATAATTATTACTATGATAGCTCTACTGCTGAACAGTTATCATTAACTTTTCCTTATATTTTAAGCAGTCAGATTTTAAATGATGCTATTGAAGCCGATTTAGGAGTAGAGGCTATCAATGGATCAATTTCTGCTTCAATTATTCCTAATTCTAATATGATTACAATGACAGTTATCAGTTCTGATCCAGATGATGCTAAAGAAATATTAGAATCGACAATTCGTGTCTATCCATCAGTAGCTAGATTTGTAATTGGAATGACTAAATTTAATATGATTGAAAATCCATCAGTATCTAATGTTCCTTATAATCAGCCTAATTATTTTAATACTGTGGCTAAAGGCGCTTTAATAGGCTTAGCGGTCGGTTTAGTGATTATAGCGATTTATGCGTTTTTTAGAAAAACAGTACATAAAACTCAAGAATTAGAAGAAGTAACTAATATAAAATGTTTAGCGACAGTTCCTTATTTAAAACAAAAAAAGCGAAGTCGAGGTAAAACTATCATGCCTTCAATATTAAATTTACAAACCAATCCATTATTTTTAGAAAATATTGAAAGCTTGCACATTCGTTTAGCTAAAGAACTGGCTGATATTAATGGTAAAACACTAATTTTTACAAGTACAGTAGCTAAAGAAGGAAAATCAACCATTGCTACTAATGTTGCTTATGCTTTAGCTAAAAATAATAAAAAGGTATTATTAATAGATGCTGATTTGAGAAAACAGGATTTAAGTAAACAAATGAATTTAACTACTAATGGTGTTGGATTAAGTAGTATTAAATATGGTAGTGATGTTGTTGAAGATGCAATAGTGTATTTAGAAAAACAAAATTTATATTTTTTAGGTGGCAATAGCACTATAGATGATTTAACTGCAGTACTAACAAATCCAAATATGGAACAATTTATGAAGGATATGAAACAAAAAATGGATTATATTATCTTTGATGCACCACCATGTGAGGCTTTTGAAGATGTATTTTTATTAGAAAAATATGGTGATGCATTTGTTTATGTAATTAAACAAGATTTTGTTCAAAGACATCGAATTGTTGATTGTATTGCAACTTTAGCTGATAGTGAACTTCCTTTACTAGGCTATGTTTTTAACGGCGATAGTTTTACTTTTAATGATTATGGCCGTTATGGATATCGTTATTATAATAAATATGGTTATAGACATTACAGTTATTATAATAATGAAAAAAAGGCTATTAAATAGTTATGAAGAAAATTACTTATCTAATAGGAATTGTTTCATTATTAGCTTTAGTAATTATTTTGATACTGTCATTTAAAATGACAACAGAAAATAATGATGATGATGGTCAAAACTCAAGTGAAAATGCCAAGATTATATTTGAAGGTGATTTAGTTTATGATGGTACTGGAGAACTTGATTTACTAGATGGGGTTAATGCTATCGATGAAGATGGAACTGATTTGACCAGTAATATTAATGCGAAAATTGTTTTAGATGGTAATGATCAAGAGATTCGTTATAGTGTTTCTGGTGGTAATGGTCAAATTGTTTATAAAGAACGTGACTTAGTTTTAAAGAATTATCAAGGCCCAGCAATTATAGCTAATGATCATTTAAGTTTTGATGCTAAAGATTTAAGTAATTTAGTTACTGTTTTAAACAAACGGGGCGAGTTAAAAGGATTAGATGGTTTTGGTAAAGATATTACAGACCAAATTACTTATCAGCGTGAAAAAGTAAGTGATGGTATTTATCAGTTAACTTTTACTTTAAATAACATTTATCTAGATAGTACCTCATTAACAGTTAAAGCTAATATCAGTGGTACAATATCTGATCCAGTACTCGAATTATATCGTTCATCAATAGAAATAGATGTTGGTAGTAGTTTTTATCCTGAAGACTATATTGAAGTAGCCAATGATGAAAATGGAAATAGTGTAAAAGATCAAGTAAAAATTTCATCATCATTAAATACAATGCAACCAGGTGTGTATAATGTTTCATATCAGCTAACATCAAGTGATAATAGTGTTATAGTAACTAAAAATTTAGAGGTAAAGATAAGATGATTGATTTACATAGTCATATAATGCCAGGAATAGATGATGGCAGTCAGGATATCTATGATTCGATTGAAATGGCTGAAATTGCTGAAGATTCAGGAGTAGAGGTGATAGTTGCTACACCGCATAGTAATTTTAAAGGGGTTTATGAAAATTATTATGATCACCACTTTAAACAACGTTTTGCTCATTTAAAACAAGCTTTAAAGGATAATAATTTATCTTTGACGTTAATTGAAGGAATGGAGATAATGGCTTCTGATGATATTATTCAAAAATTAAATAGCCATCAGTTAATTACTTTGAATCATACAGATGTTCCATTAGTTGAGTTTGATTTTTTTGTTCATTTTGATTATATTCATTATATCGTAGAACAATTATTAAAAAATGGATATCGACCCCTAATAGCACATCCAGAACGTTATTTTTGTATAATAAAAGATCCGGATAGAGTGCGAACATTATTAAAAATGGGAGCCTTGATTCAATGCAATAAATCGAGTATCTTAGGACATTTTGGATTAAATATTAAAACATGTGTTGATTATTTATTAAAAGAAAAGCTGGTAACCGTAGTTGCTTCTGACAGTCATGGCATTGATGTTAGAACTCCGGATATGAGTGAGATTCAGTTTTACTTAGATTTAAAATATGGTAGTAAAATGGCCGAATTATTACTTGAAAGTAATCCTAAAAAAATTCTTAAACTATAACTTAGCTGTGTCAATGTTGGCACAGCTTTTTTTATTTAAAATCATTAGACTAAAAATGGATATTTTGTAAAATTTAAGAAAAATAGATTAATTATTTGCTATAATAAAAATAGTTTAGGATACGTTATTAAATTTTTAGGAGAAACATATGTATACAATAGAAAGATTACAGAATTTAGCGGAGTATTTAGATGTCGATAGCGTTGATCGGATATTAGCTGAATACTTTTTATCTAATTTAAAAAAATGTCACATTTAACATTAAAAAAGTGTATTCAGGATACAGGCGTCTCTAAAGCCTCAATTCATCGTTTTTATAGTCGGGGCGGTTTTAATAATTTTAAATCATTGACAGATGTCTTGACCCGTGAATTGGCTATCGATAATGTTGTCGAGTTGAATAATGATGACATTAAATTAGGTGTTGATAATGGTCAATTAAATTATTTATGTAATAGTTTGATGAATGCTAGTCAGGTAATGTTTTATGGTAAACAAGAAGAAGTTAATTGTTTTGATTGTTTGAAATATGTTTTGATTAAATCAGGGATTAAAGTTTCATCTTTAAATTTGTGGAATATGGAAATGATTTATAATCGAATCGATCGTTTAAATGAAAATGATGTTTTAATTGTTATTGATTCTTCCATGAAAGTGCAAAATATGTTTGAAATGTCAATGAATCGAAGTTATTTATTGAATTTCGAAAGATTAAAAAATGCTAAATTTAAATGTTTTTATTTAGGAAATAGTAATTGTGATGAGTATTTTGGCTTTAAAAATATAAAGTTAAAAGAAGAAAATCCGTTGTTAATCAATTTATTGGTTTTTGAAATAATTAAAAGGATAAAGAAGAAGGGATATTAATGAATACTGTTTTAGCGCTGATTATTTTATTGGCTCAAAATAATCTGGAAAAAGGGATTACATATAATCTTTCAAATTATATTATCGATCATCTTTTTGAAATTAATAATATGAGCATGCAGGAATTATCTAAAGATGCATATATTTCAACTTCTTCAATTATTAAATACTGTCGTTTATTGGGGTTTAATAGTTATAGTGATTTTAAATGGCAATTACGATCTACGATTTTAAATCGAAAGTTACAGTTAGATGAAAAAGAAGAAAATATAACTTTAGATAAGTTATTAGAAAAGATGCAAAGTTATACTTTGGATGTAATAAATAAAGATGAATTATTTGAAAAAGTAAAAAATACTGCGATAACACTTAATAAAACAAAAAAATTATATGTTTACGGAGCTGCTTTTCCAGTTATGCTAACTCAATCTTTATGTGAAGATATGGCGATAATGGGTGTTTCTGTTCATATGGAACATATTTCTTATGCACCGTTAAATATTGATAAAAAAGATGGTGCGGTTATGATTATTACTATTTCGGGACGGTTTCAAGAAACGCATCAATCGGAATATCAAAAAATGTGTTTATTAAATCCAGATACTATTTTATTGTCACAAGATAGTCAACATGTAAAAAATATCAAAATATATTTTAATTTACCTAAAACAGATAGCAGTGAGTATGATGATATAATTTTATTGATGCTTTTAGATATGATAAAACATCAGTATTATCAGATGTTTTATCAGTAAATCTATAAAAATAAGCTAAACTAAGTAATTGGTTTAGTTTTTTTGTCTCAAAATATGAGACTAATTTTAAATAAAAAACTATGTGTCATCAAAAGAATTAAAATTGATTTTAAAAAATATGTAAACGTATACATCGGTGTTAAGATAAATGCAGGAGGGATATTATGAATAAGAAAAATTTATTTTTAAGTGCATTTTTAACAACATCAATGATGTTAGGTTCATCAATTACGACATTGATGGCAAATGAAACTGATAATTCATCAAATGAGGTTATTATTGAAGAAACCGTACCAGTAAATGATGAAAATAATCAAAATGGTGAAAATGAACAAAGTAACCAACCTACAAACTATGTTAATGAGGAAAATCAAAATAATAATGTCGAACAAAAAACAATTGAAAATGTAACAGGAAATTGTCAACAAGCAATTAGTGAAGTTACTTTTCCAAAATATGAAAGTGATGGAACAAAAACTGATGTTCATGTTTCTGATTTATTAAAAGAACATTTAGACACTACTGATTTAAGTGGTGAAAAAGATAATGAAGCTAAAACATTAACATTCAAAGATGTTTTATTAAAAGATGTTTACTTAAATTCAGATTATTTAAATGGTAAATCTGAAGCAGGAATTAGTTTCTACAATATGGTTAATTACTTTACAGATGTAAAACAAATAAAACAAATATTAGACGCTAATCCTGGATATACAGTAGTCGATAGTGCTGGTAATAAAGTTGATGGTGCTTATATCGATGAATTATTAGGACTAATTAATCAAATTATAAATTTTGATACTGGAACAAACTTAAAATATGATAAAAATTCAACTTATGATTCTGCTGAATTTGCACAAAATTCTAAGTTAGGTGGCACTGATGTTATTGCAACAAGCAATGAAGGAAACGTAACATTAAAATTCCATATCGATTCTCATGGCTGGTGGGGATATGATTTAGGTGCTGATGATTCAATTACTGGATTAGTAATGGGATTTGACCAAGATGCAATTGATGCTGATCATAAAGAGCATGAAGGGCCACTTACTAGAGCTTATGCTAATTTCTTTGTAATTGATATGCAAACTAAAGGTAATGGTAAATGGTATATGTTAAGAAATACCGACCTAGAAAATCCAATCATTTATGTAAGTGAAGATGGTAAAGAAGCATTTATGATTGATGTTGATTTTTATGGTGAAAATGTTATTAATAAAGTAAACAAAGATGTTATTGGACCTGAATGTGAATCATTAAAGATTTTCTTAACTCACAATCATAGCGACAATTGCAACAATTTATCTGTAATTGCTCAAGATGAAAGATTAAGTGAAATTACTTCAATTATTTGGCCAGAAAATGAACCACATCCTACTAAAGATGGTAAAGATCTAGTTACTTTATTTGGTGAAGACAAAGTTACAACAGTTGCTGATGGTGAAAAATTCACAGCTGCTAATCATGAATTCCAATTTATAGAAATACCTAATGAACATACACCTGCTGGAGGTCAATTAGCAGATTTAACTAATAATGTTTTATATAGTGGTGACACTCTAGGAGCGCAAGTACATTTAGGTGGTTCAACAGTGACTTTATCAACAATAGATGGTTGGCTAAATGGAGCTTTAAAAACAGAACAATATATTAAAGATAATGGAATTGAATATATCATTGGTGGACATACACCATATTTAAATACACCAGAATATGCAAGCTGGGTTGCTATAGCTATGCAATATGCTAAAGAACAAATCACTGCAGATTCTGCTTGGCAAGGTGGTTTAATAATTGTTGAAAATGGACAAATTGTTACAGGTGAACGTTTAGATGAAATTTTTGCAAATGGTCTAACAGATCGTGAAGAATTATTTATTGCTTCAGCAAACTTTAGAAATAATTTACCAACTGAACCTGAAGAAAATCCTGGTCAAACTCCAGATGATGACAATAAAAATCCAGAAAATACAGATGATCAAGACAATTCTAATGTAAACGCCAATACTCCTCAAAATAAAAAAAGTTCATCTGTAAAAACAGGTGATGAAACTAATTTGGCTTGGGCTTTATTAGGATTAGCCGGAGCATCAGTTTTATATACAGTAACAAAGAAAACTCGTAAGTTAAATTAGTTTAAAGACTAGCACTTCTATTTAAAATAGAGGTGCTTTTATTATGCTTTATTTACCTATATAAAGTTATATTTGTGATATAATTATTGCATGGTTAGGAGGTTACTTATATGCTTGTTAGAAAACATTATATTTTTAAAGGACGAGTTCAAGGCGTTGGTTTTCGTTTTACTACATATCAAAAAGCAACTGCACTTAATTTAACTGGCTGGGTCCGTAATCTTTATGATGGTTCAGTTGAGGCTTGTTTTCAAGGTGAAGAAACTAAGATACAACAATTAATAAAGGAAATGCAAAATATTCGTTATATTATTATTGATGATATAGAAGTTGAAGATTTAACGATACAACCTTTAGAACATTCATTTGAAATTAAATATTAATATAAAGAAAGGGTAATATGTTGTGGTAATAGTTTTAATAGCAGCAAGATATAAAAGATTAATGGAGTGGATCAATAATAGAAAATATGAAGGTATTAATGGAATCTATATCATTAAAATTGTGGGACCTAAGGTATTTTTATATATTGCTACTAATCTTGATTTTGAAACAATAGTAGATACGTTAAAAAATAGTATTAAAGCTCAAGGAGGTCTAGCGTATGTTTATGAGTTTTATACTATCTACCATGAGAAAATAGATTATAATGCCTATATAAGTGCCAAAGTTAAAGATACGATGCGTTATTTCAATACTAAACAAAAAGATTTATCAAATCAGGAATTAGAAGATTTTTTAAAGAGTAATAATATAAAAGGTAAAGATTAAAGATGTTAAAAATTGGAATTATTTCAGATACTCATAATGTATTAAAAGAAGTAGTTATTAATGATTTAAAAGATTGTGATTATATCATTCATGCAGGAGATATTGTAAAAAAAGAGATATTAGATGAGCTACAACAACTAACAAAGGTTTATGTAGTAAAAGGGAATAATGATAATTTAGATTTAAATGAAGAAGAATATTTTGAGATTGCTGGTCATTCTTTTTATTTAATTCATGAATTGCATCAAAAAAAGGATGTTGATTTTTATATTTATGGTCATTCGCATCAATTAGCTTGTTATCAAAAGGGGAAAACATTATATTTAAATCCTGGTAGTTGTGGTCGTAAACGATTTTCTTTACCGCTAACATATTTAATATTGTATTTAAATGAAAATAATTATGAAATAGTAATAAAGAAGATTGATTAAAGCAATAAAGACAGTTTTGAAACTGTCTTTATTGTATTTTTAAAATATTATTTATTTTTTGTAAATTGTGGTAAATATTCTTTGTGAGCTTCAATTAACTCATCAACAACGATATTAGCAAGAGCATCACTAGGACATAATGGGTTGATATTTAAAGCAGTAACTGCTAAATCACGATCTCCCGTAACCGCAGCTTCACATACTAATCTTTCAAATGATTTCATCATATGAACATAACCGCTAATTGGTAATTTTAATGCTCCAGTTGCTACTGGTTTTGGACCATCAGCAGTAATGCGACAGGCAACTTCAACAGCGCTATCCATTGGTAAGTCAGCAATAGCTCCATTATTTCTTACATCAACATATTGAATATCACCAGTATTATTATAGATAGATTGAATTAAGTTACAAGCTGCATCAGAATATTTAGCACCACCACGCATTTCTAATTGTTTAGGTTTAACTGCTAATTCTTCATGACCATATAATTCAAATAATTCATCTTCTGTTTTACTAACAACTTCACCACGAACTGTACCAGTTTTAAATTGTTCTTGTTCTTCTTCTAATTGTTCTTTAGTATAGAAGTAATAATTATGATAAGGACATGGGATAGCTTTTAATCCTTTGATAAATGATGGTGAATATGGTAAAGAAACGAAGTTTTTCATTTGAATAGTATCTTCTTCTTTTAAGTTTGCATAACGATCTAATAATTCATCAAAACGAGAAACACCATTTACAAAAACATCAGTTGCAAAGATAAAGTGATTAACACCTTGGATTTCCATTGTTACATCTTCTTCTTTAGCGTTTAACATTTTTGCAAAACCACTTACCATATTTACAGGAACATTACATAAACCAATTGCGCGTTTAAAATCAGTATAACGATAAATTGCTTCAGTAACCATCCCTGCAGGATTTGTAAAGTTAATTAACCAGGCATCTGGGCATATTTCTTGGATATCTTTTACGATGTCTAAAATAACAGGAATAGTTCTAAAAGCTTTAAACATTCCTCCGGCACCGTTTGTTTCTTGACCAATCATACCATGAGAAATAGGAATTCTTTCATCTAAAATACGTGCTGGTAAACGACCGATACGCATTTGTGTTGTTACAAAATCAGCACCTTTTAAAGCTTCCTTGCGGTCATAAGATAAAGTGACTTTCATAGGTAATCCAGCTTTTTTAACCATTCTTTGAGCTAACGCCCCAACAGTTTCCAATTTTTCTTTACCTTCAGGAATATCAACTAAGCATAATTCTTTAATTGGTAAAGTATCATAACGATTAATAAAACCTTCAACTAATTCTGGAGTATAACTGCTCCCACCACCAATAGTAACAATTTTTACAGATTCTTTTTTTTCCATTTATCTATTTCTCCTTTTTTAACCTATCGATACTTAAATTATATTGCTTATTAATAAAAATACAATAGCTATAACTTTAAACTGTACTAGTACAATTTGTGCTATAATATTAATGTAGGTGATAAAAATGAAATACTATGAACAAATTGTGGCTGATATAAAAAGAAATATTCAAAATAATAAATATAAACCTGGTGATAAATTACCATCACTAATGATAATGGCCAATCAATATCAAGTAAGCAAGGGGACTGTTTTAAAAGCATATGAAACTTTAGAAAAACAATGTTTAATTTTTTCTAAACCACAAAGTGGATATTACATTGCTGATGGAATTAGAATCCAATCTAATAATCATGAAGGTTATCATTTAGAGACAGGTAACCCTCTAGTAAACAGTCATTTATTTAACGAAATGAAACAGTGTTTAAATATTGCTGCTGAACTTTATTCGTTTAAAACATTAGATTTGACTGTAAGAGGAGTTGATAGTTTAAATGAAATATTACCATCATATTTACAATTAGATGGAATTTATACTAGTGAAAAAAATATTTATTTGATTCAAGGAATCATGCAAATGTTGACGATTTTTTCTAATAGTCCGTTTCCAAATGGAAAAAATACTATTTTAATCGAAGAACCTAGTTACTCGTTTTATATAAAATATTTAAAAGAAATGAAATTACCAGTTAAAGTAATTAAACGAGATCAATATGGTATTGATTTAAAAGAACTAGAACGTATTTTTAAATACGAAAAAATCAAGTTTTTTTATACTATTCCTCGTCATCATAATCCCTTAGGAACTTATTATGACCATCAAACACGAAAAAAAATTATGGAACTAGCAATAAAATACGATGTTTATATTATTGAAGATGATTATTTTAGTCATTATGATCCAATTCCCAAATATTTACCGTTATATTATTTTTCTAATCGAGATCATTGTATTTATTTACGTAGTTATACTAAAACAATTCCATTTATAAGAATTGGTATTGCTGTTGTAGGCGATGATTTTATAGAAACGATGGATAAAATGACTAAACTATCATATTATTACTCTTATCATATGCCATCACTAGTTTCACAGGCAACTTTAGAAGCTTATATTCGTAGTGATATTTATCAATTTCAATCTAAAACAATCGCTAAAGAAATTCAAAGTAAATTAAAGGTTGTAAAAAAGATTACAAAAGAATGGGATAATCAAATTATTGAATTAATAGGTGGCAAATCTGGTTATTATTTTACGTTAAAATTTTCAAAAAAGATTAATAGTGATCTATTAGTAAAACAATTAGAAAAAGAAGATATTTACGTATCAACTAATCATAGCAGCTATTATAACTATAATAATGAGCAAAGTATTAGATTAAGTATTTCACGAGTTACTAAAGCGGAATTAGAATTTGTTTTAAAAAGAATTTATCAAATAGCTATTAAATTATATAAATCTTAAACCATATTTTACCAAAAATGGTTGATAATCTTATAAATTAGTGACTCATTATTTCGAAATTCCTTTAATATAATTACAAGCGTAGTCAAAGATATTTACATTGTTTTTTCAATCCTTTTTCAAACAGACTACAAGATATATCTTTCCCCGGATATTTTCATGATTAAAAGATAGCTAGGCAGTTAGCTATCTTTTAATATTATAAAGTGACGATTTTGTAAGGTTATGTAATGCATATCGATGGAAAAATATAGTTATTGTAGTTATTATAATAGTATTAGATATAAAAGAGGGATTTGTATGAAAAAAATTATTTTCCGTTTATTTGTTATCATAATACTTATTGCTTTAATATTTTGTGGATTTTATGCTTATCGTGGTTATAAAATCTATCAGGATGTAATTGAGGAAAAGAATATTGAACAAAGAGTCGCAGAATTACAAAACAAAGAAGATTATGTAAAACTTGATGAAATAGCTGATGTATATGTTGAACTAGTTGTTGAAAGTGAAGATCATCGTTTTTATCAGCATCATGGTGTAGACTATATTGGTTTAACTCGAGCTATGTTGACGAATTTAGCTACCTGGTCTTATAAAGAAGGTGGCAGTACGATAACACAACAATTAGCTAAAAATTTATGTCTAAGTTTTGAAAAAAGTTTAGATAGAAAATTTGCCGAAGTATTTATCGCCTGGCAATTGGAAAGAGATTATAGTAAAGATGAAATTTTAGAGATGTATTTAAATATTACATATTTAGGTGAAGGCAATTATGGTATTAAAGCAGCAAGTAACTATTATTACAATGTTGAACCAAGTCAGTTAACTAAAGAGCAGGCCGAAGTTTTGGTAAGAACATTAAAATCACCTAGTGTTTATAATCCATCAATTATTAATGAATAGTTGTTATTTTTCTTGACTTGAAGTTTGCTTTAAGGAGTATAATATAAAAAAGTAATCTTTAGAAGGGATATTAAATTAGTATATGACAAATGAAAAAAGGGAAATAGTTGTAATTGATGGCCAAGGTGGTGGAATTGGCAGTAGTGTTGTTGAAATACTAAAAAAGGAATTAGATGATTTGTTTATAATTGCAATTGGAACCAATAGTGCAGCTACTAATCGAATGAAAAAAGCTGGGGCTGATGTTGTGGCAACAGGTGAAAATGCAATTATCTATAATGCTAAAAATGCTAAGATGATCGTTGGTCCCATTGGTTTTGTTTTTGCTAATTCAATGTATGGAGAAGTTTCACCAGCGATGGCTAGTGCAATTAGTGCTAGTGAAGCAACAAAATATTTTATACCAGTAAGTAAATGTTCTGGACATGTTTTAGGAGTTGAAAATAAATCAATTCAAGAATATATAAAAGAACTGGTAGAAATATTGAAATAAATTTTGTTATTTAATTGGATCTCTAGTCGAATGATTAGAGATTTTATTATTTAAGAATTATAAAAAATGTGTATAATGATAATATGATTTGATGGAGGTGAAAATGTGGAAAAGTATCAAAAGCAGATTAAATCGATTTTATTTTTAGCTTGGCCAGCAATAATTCAAGAAGCAATGAATGTTGTTGTTTCTTATGTTGATACTGCCATGGTTGGGGCGTTAGGAGCTAATGCTTCAGCAGCGGTAGGATTAACGTCGACTGTATGCTGGTTAGTAACAAGTATTGCAATTGCTTTTGGGGTTGGGATATTGGCTGTTTGTGCTCAGGCTGTTGGGGCTAATAATCAAGAAAAAGTCCAAAGAACTGGACAGCAGGCACTTTTTTTTACATTGATAGTTGGGTTGACATT
The DNA here is from genome assembly GCF_002160675.1 of Erysipelatoclostridium sp. An15. Lineage (NCBI taxonomy): Bacteria > Bacillati > Bacillota > Erysipelotrichia > Erysipelotrichales > Coprobacillaceae > Thomasclavelia > Erysipelatoclostridium sp. An15. Next base: position 1,821 of record NZ_NFLA01000037.1, on the reverse strand, counting down.
GACGGTTATTTGTGTAGCCATTGCTCCGTATTTGCCAGGCTGGTTAAATGGTGCACCGGCTATTCGTAAGGATGCAACTACATATTTTTTGATTATTTCTATTCCATTATTATTTAGATGTACAGTATTGATTTTATCGTCGTTATTACGTGGTGTTAGTGATATGAAAACACCGATGTTAATAAGTTTATATATGAATTTAATAAATATTGTTTTTAATTTCTTTTTAATTTATCCAACGCGCCAAATATTTGGAATTACTGTTTATGGTGCCAATATGGGGGTTGCTGGTGCCGCTATTGCTACTGCAATATCATTTGTAGCTGGTGGTGTTATGATGTTTGTTCGCTATTATCGAAATCCAACTTTTAATTTTAAGAAAACTGGCTTTCATTTTTATCCAGCTGAATTTAAAGAATGTCTATCGATAGGAATTCCAGTAGTCTTAGAAAGAAGTGTTATTTGTCTGGGTCAAGTTACTTTTTCTTCGCTGATAGCTAAGCTGGGAGTTGTTCAGTTTGCGGCTCATACAATTGCCATTCAAGCAGAACAAGCTTTTTATATACCAGGTTATGGTTTTCAAAGTGCGGCTTCTACGCTTGTTGGTAATGCCATTGGACAAAAAAGTGAACATCGGGTAAAAGAAGTAACTTATTTAATTTGTGCAATGACTGTGTTATTAATGATTATTTGTGGGGGATTATTGTTTGTTTTTGCAGAAAATCTAATGGGCATTTTTACACCTGATCCAGAAGTAATCAGATTAGGAGCCCGGGTATTAAGAATAGTTTCAGTTTCGGAACCGTTCTACGGTATTTTAATTATTTTAGAGGGAACATTCAATGGAATGGGTGATACTAAAGCACCATTTGTATTTTCTTTAATTACAATGTGGGGAATTAGAGTAACTGGCAGCTTTATTATGATTAATTTATTAAATTTAGGAATTGAAGCAGTCTGGGTCATGATGGTTGTAGATAATGTTAGTCGCTGCTTTTTATTAGCTAGAAGATTTTTAAAAGGCGGCTGGAAATATCGTCTTAATACCTAAGCGAGCAATGCTCGCTTTTTTGTAATATAAAAAAGCCACTAGAAATGTGGCTAGATTGTTTATAAGATAATTTTACGTCTTGTTTTCTTACAATGTTTTTCAAATTCTAAAGCAATATGATTCATTTTAGATAATTCACTATAATGATAGTTAATGCGTTCGAAAGTATTATCAATACATTGATAATGATAAACATGACTAACACAATTAATATAGATATGCTGGTAGAAGCTGTCTGTTAATGGATGGTTATTAAAATATTCTTCAAGTAAATGTTTTGGTAAATTATGACAATGGGAAAAAATGTATAAACCATTGCTTGAATACTTTTGATAATTTTTACTTTTTTGCTCTTTTCTTTCAATTGCATTATCAATTTTTTGCATTACAAATTCTAAATCATCTTCATTATGGTCAAAAGGATTTATTTGTAAGATAGCATAAAGTGGTTTTTTAATATCGGCTACAGCTTCCACAGGAGTTAAAGCCTGCGTTACTTCGATTCCATAATTACAATCTGGAATACGTAAATCTGGTCGATCTGATTGGATAATTTGATTTTCTGCAACATTTAAAATTTTCATTAGGGTTAAAGCAGCATATTTTTCAAAATAATTCTTACTATATGTTTCTTTCATACAAGACCTCTTTTTTAAAAAGGGGCTGTAACGAAAGGAGGTTTTTTTAACCTTTAATGAAGCGTTACAGCTTCTTTTTTGTTTTGAAGATTATTTTTTGGAAAATTTAATTTTTTTGCTATTTTTAATTAA
>NZ_NFLA01000036.1:0-28566 GCF_002160675.1 Erysipelatoclostridium sp. An15 | reverse complement strand
GGCGTATTCATCGCTAAACGTTTTCCTAATTCCTGACGCATATAATTTTTTTCATTAATTTCACGAATAAAACGTTTACGATTCAACATTGTCGTTACATAACCATGTTCTTTACAAAAAGCAATATTATTATCCATATAGGTCTTTATTTCTGGATAATTTTCAAAATAACTTTTAATAAATTCACGAGCCTGCGCTACACTTACTCCAATTTGTTCAGCTAAACCAAAATCAGACATACCATAAATAATTCCAAAGTTAACAGCTTTAGCATTTCGACGCATTGTACTATCAACTTGATCTTCTGGTACATTAAAAACTTCACTAGCAGTGTGGCGATGGATATCTTTATCTTCATTAAATGCTTTGATCAATGATTTAACATTAGCTAAATGAGCCAATACTCTAAGTTCGATTTGTGAATAATCAAAAGATACTAAATAATCATTTTCAGGTATAAACGCTTTACGAATCAATTTTCCTTCTGGAGTTTTAACAGGAATATTTTGTAAATTAGGATCAGTTGAAGACAATCTTCCTGTTTGCGTCAACGCCTGATTATAGATAGTATGAATTTTACCATCAACAAATACTTGATCTTGCAAACCAACTATATATGTTGAATATAATTTAGTTAATGTTCGATATTTTAAAACTTTATCAACGATTGGATGGAATTCTTTGATTTTATTTAAAATTTCTACTGAAGTCGAATAACCAGTTTTAGTCTTTTTACCATTTGGCAAGCCTAAATCAACAAACAATACTTCACCTAACTGTTTTGGTGAGGCAATATTGAATTCTTTACCAGCTAACTGATGAATTTCTTGTTCTAAAATTTTAATTTCACTACCAAATTGTTGTTGTAATTGTTTTAAAACATCTAAATCAATTTTAGCTCCTTGATATTCCATCTTAGCTAAAATTTTAGCAACAGGCATTTCAACATCTTTATACAATTCATATTGATTTTCATGTTTTAGTTTTTCAATTGCTTTATCTTTTAAACAATAAATTGCTTTAGCCTGTTTAATTAAATGATCAGCAACTTTACTTGTTTCGGGAACTTTCTTTTTAGCCCCTTTTCCATATACTTCTTCATCATAATAGACATCATAATATTCATAGTATTCACAAACACTACGAATTTCATCTTTTAAACTTGGATTTAAGATATATGATGCTAACTGTAAATCAAAAACATAATTATTAATTTCTAATCCATGCCATTTAGCAGCATTGATACATTTTTTAATATCATAGCCATATTTTTCAATTTCATTAGAAGCAATAAAATCTTTAAAATTAGCACAATTCAATGCATCTTCAATACCAATATAATAAGCTTCACTATCATTATAAACTGCAAATCCAACTATCATGGAGCGATGATAATTACTATCATAAACTCCAACGACTAAAGCACTATCACGCTTGATAACTGGTAAATTTTTTACTATTTCAACTGGAACTTCTTTAATTGGATTTGCTTCTTCATTATTCATAGACATTCTTTTTAACAATGAATTCATACCATAACGACGATAAAAATCAGCTAATTCATTATAATCATGTCCATTGTAACGATAATCTTCTAGATTAATATCTATTGGTACATCTTTGATAATTGTTGCAATTTTTTTCGATAACAACCCTTGATCAATATTATTACGGATTTTTTCACCCATCTTACCTTTTAATTCATCAAGATGATCATTTAAATTTTCAACAGTATGATATTGTTTTAATAACTTTAAAGCAGTCTTTTCACCAACACCAGGAATACCAGGAATATTATCAGATTTATCTCCCATCAAACCTTTTAAATCACGCATTTGATCAGGAATTAAACCATACATCTCTTTAAATTTAGCCGGTGTAATTTTTTCTAATTCACCAACTCCTTTTTTAGTTAAATAAACACTTATTTCATCAGTCACTAATTGCAACATATCTTTATCACTTGTAACAATGCTGACTTTAAAACGGTTTTTACTTGCAAGAGTAGCAATCGTTCCAATAACATCATCACCTTCATAGCCTTCAACTTCCTGGTATTTAATACCATGAGCAGTTAAATATTCTCTAATCATTGAAAACTGACATACAAGTTCATCTGGCGTAGCACTTCTAGTTCCCTTATAAACTTCAAACAAATCATTTCTAAATGTCTTTTTTCCATAGTCAAAAGCTACTACTAGATATTCAGGATTTCCTTTTAAAACACTTTCAAGCATATTAGCAAAACCAAAAACAGCATTAGTTGGAATTCCATCTTTATTCATCATTGAATTTCCCATTGCTGCCGTTGCATAATAAGCCCGATACAACAATGAATTACCATCTATTAATACTAATTCTTTCATCTATATATTCCTTTCTTAGCGTATATTTCTAGCTTGATTAATTACTAATGATAATTTATCACGATAATTAACTCTACCTTCGATTAAATAAATATTACCACGTACTAAAACCTTTTTTAAAGCCTGGAAATTAGAAGCAAAAACAACTCCATCAACTGTTCCGGTTTCATCACTTCCATCGACAAAACACATTTCTTGTCCTTTTTTATCAACAATTACTTTTACTCGGGTAACATTTAAGACCAATCGAACGTTTTGATTAATATATCTATTTAATTGATTTACGTCAACAATTTTAACATCTAAATTTTGTTTTATCAAAGCAATTGGATGCATCGATAAATAAACACCCAAAACCATTTTTTCTTCTTCTAAAACTTTCATTTTATTATCTTTGACAATTGTCAAAATTGGCGGTTCATCAATACCAATCGTATTTTTCAACTCGGCGTATTCCATGATTTTATGTAAATTTTCTTTGATGGTCATTCGATTTAATTTAAACTCATCAAATGCTCCAGCCATAATTAGACTTTCTAACATTTTACTATTAACCTTGCTTGCTTCCATTCGGGAAATAAAATCAAAAATATCTTTAAACAAACCTTTATTTCTTTGTTCAACAATCGCTTGATATCCAGCATAACCAACATTTTTTATCGCCATTAATGAATAACGAATATTACCATCTTCTACTTTAAAACGATTAGTTGAATAATTAATTGATGGCGGCAAAATTTTAATGCCATACTTTTTAGCTTCCTGGATACAATTAATTTTATTAGAATCACCACTTTGGCCATTTGATAACAAGGCACTAAAAAATTCTAATGGATAGTTAGCTTTCAAATAAGCTAAATAATAAGCAACATAACCATAAGCAACTGAGTGGGCTTTATTAAAACCATAATCAGCAAATTTTTCAATTAAATTATATATTTCTTCAACCTCATCTTGACTAAAACCATTAGCTAAACCACCTTCAATAAATTCATTGCGCATTGAATGCATCAAACTCGCCGTTTTTTTTGACATTGCTTTACGCAAGATATCTGCTTTAGCAAGCGAAAACCCAGCAACTCTTTGGGCAACTTGCATTATCTGTTCCTGGTATATCATAATCCCATATGTAGATTGTAAAATTGATTTTAAACAAGGTAATGGATAAGTAACTGGTTCTTTACCAGTTTTACGAGCAATATATAATGGAATATTAGCCATTGGTCCGGGACGATATAATGCTATTGCAGCAATCATATCATCTAAACAATCGCATTTCATTTTAACAAGCAAATTTTTCATTCCTGATGACTCTAATTGGAAAATCCCAAATGTTTCACCGCGACTTATCATTTGATAAGTTTTTTGATCATTAAAATCAATCTCATTAATATTTATTTTAATATTATAATTCTTTTCAATATCTTTGATTATATGATCAATCATCGTTAAATTCTTCAAACCTAAAAAGTCCATTTTCAATAAACCAGCATCTTCAATATAATCTTTAGAATACTGAGTAACAACACCATCATTTGGTCCTTTAACTAAGGGTACGATCTGATTTAACGGTTCATTTGATAAAACCACACCAGCAGCATGGGTCGAAATATTACGTGGTAATTTTTCAACAATAAAAACTGAAGGCATGATCTTAGATAAGGCCTGATCTTTATTAACCATATTTTGAAAATTATAAGATGTTTCATAAACTTCTTTTGCCGATTTTCGATTCTTAGAATCAGTCGGGATATTTTTAGCCAATAATTCTAAACGTGGCAATGGCACTTTTAATACTTTACCTAGATCTTTAATAGCCACCTTTGGTCCATAGGTTGAAAATGTAACAATTTGAGCCACATGTTGATGACCATATTTTTGAGCTACATATTCAACTACTTCATCACGACGATCATCTTGAAAATCAATATCAATATCCGGCATACTAATTCTTTCTTCATTTAAAAAACGTTCAAATAATAAATCATATTTTAAAGGATCAATATTAGTAATACCTAAAACATAAGCTACTAAACTACCAGCAGCAGAGCCCCGGCCTGGACCAACTATTATTTTATTTTTTTTAGCGTAACGCACATAATCAAAAACAATTAAAAAATAATCATCAAATCCCATTTTATTGATTACCTGTAACTCTTTGTTTAAACGTTCAAAATATTTATGTGGTACTTCACTACCTTTAAAACGTTTTTTTAAACCTACAAAGCATAATTGTTTTAAATATTCACTAGCCTTACCATTATTAGGAACTGGATATTTAGGCAAATACATGCAATCAGTAGGAATTGTTGCATTACATAAACTAATAATTCTATTAGTATTTTCAATATATTTTAAATCAAACATACTATCCATTTCATAACTAGATTTTAAATATAATTGATCTGTTAATACTTGATGATTTAATTCTAATGTTGTTTGTCTTGAAGAAGCTTGTAGTAAATCTAAAGTATAAGCTTCATCAGGTGTTAAATAACGTACTTCATTGGTTACACATATTTCAACATTTTCTATTGTCGCTAGTGCGATTAATTTTTCATTTAGTTTTTGTTGTAAAGCTAAATGATGATTTTGAATCCCGATAAAAAAGTTTTTAAAAGACTTTTTAAATAACTCTATATATTGGAGGGCTTGAGAATCTAGTTCTTTTAAAACAAGACGTTCAATAATTCCTTCTTTACAAGCTGAAATAACAAAAAGATGCTCTTGATGCATCGCTAAGTGTGATAATGGAATAGCTTTTTTATCACTTAGACAAATTTCACTAGTAATTTTTACCAAATCAAAGTATCCAGCAGTATCTTTAGCTAATAATAATAATGGATAAACTTCACTTTCAATTAAAACACTAGCTTCAATTCCAAATATTGGTTTAATTCCATATTTTTTAGCAGCTTTAAAAAACTCTATTGCCCCATACATATTGTCTTTATCAGTTAAAGCTAGTGCCTCAAAATGGAGATCACTAGCTTTCTTAACCAACTCATCGATCAATATAGTACTATTTTGAAAACTATATGAACTATAAACTTGTAAATGTCCTAGCATCATCTCCACATCCTTTCATACTGTTTCTATTATACCACTAAATAAGCTATTTAAAAAGATATTACAAAATTGCCCGAAATGAAAACAATATGATCATTATTGCTAAATAAAGACACAAACATAAATATAAGGTATTAAAAATATCCCAAGCCGGACAATTTAATAACCAGATTCGATAGGCATAAAGAATTAAAATATAGTAATGATATTGTACTTGTAAGACACAAAATTTCTTTTGCCAGCCAATAATAACAATTGATAATATTACTGCTAATAAATGAAAAGGAATAATCCACATTGGACATAATACTTGCATCAATAAGATTATTCCACAAATTAATTGTAATTTTTTTATTTTAATCAACATATAATCACCTATGATATTATATGTTAATTTAGCGATAAAATGAAAAGAAGTGGAAATCGCTTTCCACTATCTTGCGTTTTCTTTTAAAGCTTTAGCTAATTGATCAGGACAGCTTGTTGGTTTACTATTACAGCGAATCCCTTCTAAACGATCTATTACATCATTAACCTTCATACCTTTGGCCAATGCTGCTACACCTTGAGTATTTCCTGAACATCCCCCTACAAATTTAACACTATTTACAATGCCATCTTCAACATCAATAATAATTTGTCTTGAACATACCCCATGTGGCTGATATTTAATTTCCATTTACTTTTCCTCCTTCTATCTTGCTTTACGAACTAATTTTACAATCGTTGTCAAATAAGTATTATGACAAGATGTATCTAAACCAGCGATTCGTTCAATATCATAACTTTTATCCAACTCAGCAATATCTTTAGCTAATGATGAATGTGATTGACTAATATAAATAACTGTATTAAAACGTGCTATTTTAATTGTATTAATAATTCTTTCACTAATTTTTGTTCGATCACCATGAATAATCAAAGTATCATAAATTTTCTTTTTAGCGTGAGTTACTATTCTTTCATCTACTTTTCCAGCGATAAATTTAATATTATCACGATTTAAATACTTAGCATTTAATTTAGCATCTTCAATATGATATTTCTTTTCATCAATTGCAATAATTTCTTCCTGGTCTAAATTTAACTCTAAAAATCCTGCTTTACAATTAATTGAAATTATTTTCTGGCTATCTTTAACCATTGTTTTAACAATTTGATTTTCTTTCCACATCATATCAATATTTTCAGGTAATTTAGTTTTAATACCTACTAAATATTTTTTATCATCATGATACATTTCTAAACGTGATGACCCATATAACTTTGAATAACCAGTTTCATCAAACTCTTGATACTTAGATGTATTTACTGACATAAATATTCCAGCAACATATGGTAATTGACTGATCTGTTTAACTGTTTGATCACTTAAACCATCACGACCAGTAATGAAAACTAATTGAATTTTATCTTCAACTAATTTTACTTTTAAAAATCTAAGTCCTGTTTTAAATTTATCATTATAAACTCGACAATCTTCATTTGTAAGAATTGTTTCCAAATCATTCAAACATTGATTAATCAAAGGATGGTGTTTTAAACAGCGATTCATAACTGTTAAATACTTACTTTCACGTTGATAAATACCAAATGTGATTTTATCTTTAAATCGAACAACTGGTAAATTAACACTAGTAATATAACCAGTTTGTTTATCAGCTTTGATCACATCTTTAAAAACAGTTTTTGATAAATCATATTCACTATATTTTCTAATTGATTCTCGAACTGCTTCTTTTTTTTCTTTTAACTGTGATAAATAAGTCATATGCATCATATTGCAGCCTTGACAATTATCATATAGAAAACATTGTGGTTTAACTCGGTTTTTAGCCGGTTTTAAAATTTTCACTAATTTTCCTTCACTATATCCTCTATTTCTTTTAACAATATCTACAACAACTTCTTCTCCTGGTAATGCTCCAGGTACAAATACGATCTTACGATCTAAATAACCAATTCCTTCTCCATTGATCCCAACTTTTTTTATTTCAATATTTTTATTCATCCTACACATCTCCTTTAAAAAAGGAAAGCCATCTTAGCGATGCTCTCCTTCTTCCTCTTCTTCTAAAATAGTAACTTTTAATTGAGCAATCCTATTTTTATGCATTTTTACAATTCTAAATAAGACATTATCGATTTGAACTTCTTCATCAATTTCTGGCACTCCCGAAACTTCACCAAGAACTAAGCCACCAATCGATTCAAAATCCTCAGAATCAAAATCCGTTCCTACTTTATCATTAACTTCATTTAAATTCAAGCTACCATCAATTAAAAATTCATTTTCACTTAATTTAATTATCATATCGTCGTCTTCATCATCATATTCATCATCAATTTCACCAACAATTTCTTCGACGATATCTTCAAAAGTTACAATCCCGCTCATAACTCCATATTCATCTAAAACAATCGCTAATGAAACATGTTCTTTACGCATAGCGGCAAAAACATCGCCAACTTCATTAAATTCATAAACAACAAATGTATCACGCATGTAATCTTTAACTTCAAATTCATCTGGATCAATATTAAAGAATAATAAATCCTTTACATTTAATACCCCAACAATTTCATCAAAGCTTTCACTATGTACCGGATATCTAGAAAATTGTCCACGTTTATATATTTCCATTAATTCTTGATAACTACAATCATCAGGAATACTATCAACATTGATTCTCGGTGTCATAATCTCCTTGATTTCGGTTTCACCAAATTCAAAAACATTATGAATCATCTCTTTTTCTTCTTCTTCCAATACCCCTTCTTCATGACCAACAGTTACAATTGTTTTAAGATCTTCTTCAGTCATTGTCGGTCCATTATCCTTATTACCACCTAATAGTTTAATTATAAATCCAGTAATAATATTCAATAAAAAAACTACTGGTGTAAATATAAAACAAATGAATGAAACAAATCCCGACATAAACAGAGCTATTCGATCAGCATTTTTAGTAGCAAATGTTTTAGGTGTTATTTCTCCAAATACCAAAATCAACAAAGTAACTACCCCAGATGCTGCAGCAACTAATGAAGCTGAGTTACCAAAGATTGAAATAACAATTGAAGTAGTCAATGAAGACGCTCCAATATTAACTAAGTTATTACCAACTAAAATCGAACTATACAAACGATCTGTATTTGATAAAAGTTTTTCTACTTTTTTAGCTCGACGATCCCCTTCTTCAGCCAAATTACGCATCCTGATTTTATTTGCCGATAAAAACGCTGTTTCTGTACACGAGAAAAAACTAGATAAACATATTAAAATAATAAATACAACAATATTAACTATCTGACTCGGGTCCACAATTAATCATATCTCCTTATAAATAACATTGATATTATAATATTATAAACACTATAAAATGTCAAATTGTCCCCAAATTACAAAGCAAAAAAGCAGTTTCCTGCTTTTTTACTTTCCTAACATAATAACAATAGTTGATCCTGCTTCAACAGATTCCCCAACTCGTGGTAACTGATCAATTACTTTATCACCTTCACCAATAAATTCAAATTTTAATTTAGGATTGCTGACTTCACTTTTAGATTTACCAACATAATTTTCTACCTTGATTGATTCAACATCCATATAAGTATATGTTTTTTCTTTTTGTTTACTTACTTTTTCAATTCCCATACTTGGTAAAATATCCACTAGCATTTTACGAGCAATTGGAGCCACTGTCGTTCCACCATATTGAACACAGTTTTTGGGATTATCCATTGCCACATATAAAACAATCTGAGGATCATCGATTGGCGCAATCCCAATAAAAGAAAGAATATATCCTCCATCGACATAACTACCATTAACTGCTTTTTGAGCAGTTCCTGTTTTACCACCAATACGATAACCATCAATATAGGCATTTCTACCGCCACCATCACTAACTACTGATTCTAAAGCATCGCATACTTTTTTTGATGTTTCTTCACTAATGACCTGTCTTAAAGGTTGCGGCTGTTGCTGATAGACAATATCATTTGAATAATTATTGATTACACTATCTACAATATAGGGCTGATACAAAGTTCCGCCATTTACACATGCACAAACCGCTCGAACTAATTGCATTGGCGTTACCGAAATCCCTTGGCCAAATGCAACGGTAGCTTGTTCTAATTCGTTAAAATTTTCGTAATCAAACATTATCCCCTTAGATTCTCCTGGCAAATCAACACCAGTTTTTTCTGTCAAACCAAATTTCTGGACATATTCATATAATTTATCTTTTCCTAATCTTCTACCTATTTCAACAAATCCAGGATTGGAAGAGTTTTGAAGCACTTCTCTAAAAGTCTGCAAGCCATGTCCACCTTTTTTCCATGATTTAATTCTAGCTCCACCTACTATTTCATAGCCTTGATCATAATAAGTATCCTTATCCATATCAAACAAATTTTCATTTAATGCCGATGAAAATGTAATAATCTTAAATGTAGAACCTGGTTCATAAGATTTCCAAATTGGTATATTTTGATTATAAACATCAGGATCAGCATTTTGATAATCATTTGGATCAAAATCCGGCTTACAAGCCATTGCTAAAATTTTACCAGTATTAGGATCCATTGCTAATGCCCAAATACCATCTGGATTATAAGTATCATAAGCGTTATCTAACTCTCGCTCTAAAATATCTTGAATATCGCCATCGATTGTAAGTTGAATATTAAAACCGCTAGTAGGAGCATTATAAACACTAGGATATAAAGAAATCGGATTACTTTTAGCATCCATAAAATAATCAATACTTCCATTACTGCCATCTAAATAAGAGTCATATTTCAACTCCAAACCAAGCAATCCCTGATTATCAATTCCAACAAATCCTAACGTTTGTGCTAAATAACTTCCATTTGGATAATAACGTTTAGAATCTTTAATTAAATATACTCCTGGTAATTTTAAGTGATCGATTCTAGCAGCAGTTTCATCATCCAGCTGGCGTCCTTCAGGCTGGATTCTTTGAATTGAAACATTTTTACTTATCTTCTCTTCAATTACTTTAACATCAACATTTAAAATATCTGCTAATTTATTAGCCGTTGCCACGACATCTTTAATTTGACTAGGGACAACAACTAATGAAGCTGTCGTTAAATTAGTAGCTAAAACATTATTATCCCCATCTAATATTAATCCCCTATTAGCCTCAACAGGAAAACTTCTTTGCCACAAATCAACTGCTCGATTATAGATATTTACCCGATCAACAATTTGAATATAACCAATTTTTATAATAATTGCTACAACAATAATTATTGTAATGATCTTAACAATTTTTATTTTCTTTTTTGTTAGTTCATAAATCATTTAACCACCTAGTTAAATATATGAAAAAAGTAAGGCCCATAGACCTTACTGTAAAGCAATAGTTATTGTATCACCAGCATGAACCAATGTTCCTTCTGGTAAACTTTGAGCAGCCACCTGGCCACTATCTCCTTGAATAGTAATATTCAAACCAGATAATGAAGCATAAGTGGAAATATCTTTTCGTGACCAGCCAACAAAATTAGGTAATGTAATATCCGTTGACTCAGTCTTTAAAAAGACACGATCATTTTTGGTTACTTTAGTTTTAGCTTCAGGATATTGTTCTAAAACTGTACTACCATTACCAATCAATTGAACATTGATTGATTTAGATTCTAATTTAGATTTAACAAAACTTGCACTTTGATTAATAAATGAATCTAACTTATAATCTCCATCACTAGTACTAGTAGTTTCTGGGGCATTATATGATGATACAATTGATAACGCTGTTGGCATAACGTTTTGAATAACGTTAGCTTGATGTTGAGTTGTATCATTATCAGGCCCTTGGAAAACAATATTTACAATAATTTGTGGATCTTCATATGGAGCCATTCCCATAAATGATTTTGTATAACTAGTAGTTGAATAAGCTCCATTTTCTACTAATTGACCAGTACCAGTTTTACCAATCATTTGAACACCATTTGTTAATGCAAATTTTTTACCAGTTCCTGTTTCATCACTAACTACCCCTTTTAATAAATCTCTAATTTGCTGTACTGTTTGTGATGAAAAGATTTGTTTTGAATAATTAGTTTTTGTGGCATATGTAACTTCATTAGTTTCTGTATCAACGATTCTTTCTACTAAATATGGATCAACTGTTTTTCCATCATTTGCAAAAGCACTATATGCTTTTAAAAGCTGTAATGATGTAACTGTTGAACCTTGTCCAAACCCTGTAGTTAAATAGGCAGCACGACTGCTATCAGTTTTATATAATGCAACTCCAGCAGCTGCATCGAAACCATCAACTGTACTTGATTGGAAAAATCCTAAATCTTCATACACCTGTTCGACATCTTCACGATTTGTATAACCTCTTTCTAATAAGTTACAAATAGCAACATTACTAGAACGATAAAATCCTTCATTATAAGTAATAGTTCCCCAACCGGCACCATTATTATGGTCACGAATTGGTCGACTTGCCCCATAATCATATTGCCCTGATTCATATGTTGCTTCACCACTATACAAACCACTTTCTATTGAACTAGCATAAACAAATGTTTTAAATACTGATCCACATTCATAAGCAGTATCGAATAAAAAGTTTTTATAATCACTAATATTACGTTCATTAGGATTAAATGATGGATAAGTAGAAGTAGCTAAAATTTTTCCAGTTTTAGCTTCCATAATTGTACATGAAGCCTTGCTGGCACCAGCTGCCGCTGCTTCGTTAGCAAGCTGATAATCTAATTCTCTTTGTAAAGAACTATTAATAGTTAAATAAATATCTTGGCCATTAACAGCATCTTTTTCTTCTAAGATACCATCTGGTAAAACATATCCTTTAGAATCCATCTGATAAACTTTATAGCCATTTTCACCAGCTAAAGTATCATCATAAATAGCTTCTAAGCCCATTTCACCAACTAATTGTTTAACACTATCTTTTTCAGATGATTTAGCATAACCAATAATATAACTACAAAAATCACCATAAGGATAGTTACGAGTATTACTATCTTCAAATTCTAAACCTGGAAGCCCAGTATCTTCAATTTGTTTTTTGACACTAGCACTTAAATTATTGCCATAATTTCCAAATTCAACTTGGTATGCTCCAGCGGCTGCCTTTTCTTGCATTTGCTGTGCCATTGTTGTTGGATCCATTCCGATAATAGGACCAATAGCATTTGCAGTAGCTACAATATCTTCAACATAAGCTGCTTTATCGCTAAAATTGATTCGACTGCTTGAAAGTACTGCAATTAATTTATATTTTTTTACATTAGTTGCTACTATTTCGTTATCACTAGTGAAAATTTCACCACGATCAGCATATTCTACCGTCTCTGCTTTGCCTCTTGATTGTGCAAAAGCGGCAATATCATTATCACTAATTAAATGTTTACCTGTTAATCCTAGATAAACAATATTAGCGACTAAAGAAAAAATAACTAATGCAAAGATAACATAAGCAATCTTTGCACTCTTAAACTGATTCATTATTCATTTACCGATGCTGCATTAGAGGCGGCTACAGCATCATTACTATATGTATACCCTTTTTGGCTAGCAACTGCATTTAATCTAGAAAAAGATGCTAACTCTTGTTTTTGCATTTCTAAACTATCAATGTCATTTTGTGCTTTTTGAATATCGCTTTGTAAAACCTGAATATCACGATTATATTTTGATTCCATTGATTTAACACCAATAATTCCAAAAACAAAAATAACCATTGTTATTATTAAAAATCTTTGTGAAAAAGCTTCAAATTTAGTTCTTCTTTTTTTATGCTTCATTTTCGACCACCCTTTCAATTATTCTAAGTTTCGCTGAATGAGCCCGATGATTAACAGCCAGTTCAGCTTTACTTGCGACGATTGGTTTTTTATTTACCAATTTAAACTTTGGCTGTAAATAATCCGGGATTACCGGTAACCCCGCCGGCACATCTTTTAATTTAGTCACGTCGTTAAATGTATATTTACAAATCTTATCTTCTAAACTATGGAAAGTAATTACTGCAATTCTTCCATTAACGTTTAAGATATCTAACGCATCTTTTAATGCTTTATCAAATACATTTAACTCATCATTTACTGCAATTCTCAGTGCCTGAAAAGTTTTTTTAGCTGGATGTCCTTTTTTACGTAACACTGAAGCTGGTAAAGCGTCTTTAATAACCTCAACAAGTTCAAATGTTGTTTCAATCGGTTTAATCTTTCGCTTTTGTTCAATCTTACGTGCTATTTGTTTAGCAAACTTTTCATCAGCGTATTTGTATAAAATTTCTACTATTTGTTCATAGGACCACGTATTAACTATTTTATATGCATCTAAATCATTAGATTTATCCATACGCATATCCAAACGAGCATCATGATTATAACTAAAACCTCGTTCTCCAGTGTCAAATTGTGGTGACGATACACCCAAATCAAAAATTATTCCATCAACTTTAGTGATATTTTCACTAGCTAGCATCTCTTTTAAATTCACAAAATTAGAATAAAAAATCGTAAAATTATCACCAATTGCTTCTAATCGCGATTTAGCTGCATCAATAGCCATTTGATCTTGATCAAAACAATATAGATGTCCCGAAGTAAGCTGTTTTAAAATTGCCATACTGTGTCCGGCTCCACCTAAAGTGCAATCAACGTAAATCCCATCTTCTTTTATATTTAAGCCTTCTACTGCTTCGTTCAATAATACTGTTACATGATCAAACATTTTTCTCTCCTATAAATCAAAATCATCTAAAGATTCACAAATATCATCAAAACTATCTTTTTTACTATCATAATAACTATCCCACCGATCTTTGTTCCAGATTTCCACATGATCACCAGCTCCGATAATCATACATTCTTTTTCTAAATTAGCTTCTTTACGCAAAAATGATGAGATATTAACTCTACCAAGTTTATCAAAAACAAGTTCGTCAGCCATTGAAGTTACAATCCTGACATAATCACGAGCTTGTCTTTTAGTAGTGGGCAATTTATGAAGTTTTTCATAATATTCATTCCATCCATCAATCGTGTATAACGCTAGACAGCCATCAAGTCCACGGGTAACAACAACACTATCCCCACATTGTTCTCTTAATTTTGAGGGAATAATAAGACGCCCTTTGGCGTCGATGTTATGCTTAAATTGCCCCATAAACATTATTTATCACCCACTCCTTAACACTCTCTAACACGATTTAACACTTCTTACCACCTATTATATACTGTATTTAATCTTTTGTATAGCATTTTTGTGATTTTTGTTATTAATGAAAAAAACGGCTAATCATCAAAAATAGCCGTTTTTTTCACATAAATTTCTATTATAAACAAAAAACACTATCAATAAATGATAGTGTCCGCTAAAAACAAATTTTATAAAACTTTTTGACCTTTATAAGTACCGCAGTGTTTACAAACACGATGTGATAATTTGTATTCACCGCACTCAGGACATACAACTACAGCTGGTGCTGAAAGTTTGTCATGAGTTCTTCTCTTATTTCTTCTTGTACTTGAAACTCTTCTAAATGGTACTGCCATCAGTATAACCTCCTATTTATCTTTAAAATAATCTTTCAACTTAGCTAACCTAGGATCAATGTAATCTTCATCATTGGTATCACTAGCACTGTTATCTAATATTCTCCAACCTTTTCCTTCAGATTTAATATTAGCGTCGTCTTTAACTACACGCATTGGTACTTCTAACATAATGTTTTCAAATACCACCGGTGTAAGATCGACAATATCTTTTTTTACCTCATGAACATCCTCTAAGGGATCAGGTTTTTCAAAAGCAAACACCTCGGTTGAATTAATTTCAAAAGGATACTCAACATCTTCTAATGTAAGTGCACAAGGAAGAATCATCGTTCCTTTAATATTAAGATCAACATAAAGGCGTCTATCATTTGAATCAAGATTTCCGGTTCCTGAAACAATAATGTCCTTCAAGTCATTAATTTGAGTATACTGGTCAAACACCTCTGAAGGAAAAGTAATTCCTTCTTCAAAATCAAATTTTCCGTGATGCTTAACAATCCATTGTAAATTGTATTTCAAAATAATCACCTTTCCATAACCGCAATGACAATTATATATAAAATAATACCATAAGTCAACACAAAAAATATTTGTTTTTATCGTTTATTTTAATACATTGTCTAAACCATTCGATCAATATCTCGAGGAACTTTATTATTCTTGATCATTGATACTAATTTATCAACTTTACTTGGACTAATCGACTTATTTGTCACTTTAGCAACACTTAAAATAAATTCACGAATATCATTTTCATTATTTAAATCTTTAGTTTGCAAATCATTAGCCAGTTTTAAAATTTCCCCTTTATTGACGTTAGTCTTTTTTACTACTTTATCTAAAAAAATATCTTCATCTTTCATATTATCACCACTATATAATATGAAAATAATTAAATAACGTTACCCTTCGATTTTTAATTCCCGACGCATTAATTGTTGTATTTCCCGTTTAGGTTCATGATTGTTGTATAAAACATTATAAATCGCATTAATTATCGGTAATTCAATATCAGGATATTTCTTAGCATCTTCATAAATAACACGACAAGTTCTAATTCCTTCACAAGTCTTTTTATTATTTTTCATAAAAGAACGAGCATCATTATTTTTGCCAATTTCCAAACCAGCTTGAAAATTTCGAGAATGAATTGATGAACATGTGACGATCAAATCTCCTACACCTGTTAATCCCATGTATGTTTCTAAACGACCGCCTTTTTTAGTTCCATAACGAACCATTTCAGCTAAACCACGAGTAATTAATGCTGCTTTAGTATTATCACCATATCCTAAACCACTTAAAACGCCAGCAGCTACAGCAATAACATTTTTTATTGCTACCCCATATTCAGCTCCTACTTCATCGTTTAAACGATAAACTCTAAAATAATCATTAGAGAATAACATTTGCACATCACGGGCCATTTCATCATCTAGCGAAACAGCACATACAGTTGTTAACATTCTAATTACAACTTCTTCAGCGTGGCTAGGCCCAATCAAAGAAACTACTGGATTAATTAAGCTTTCATCTAAAACACTACGAATTGTATCAGACATCCGCATATTTGTTCCTAAGTCAAACCCCTTAGCAGCATTTATAACTGTTATTTTCTTTTTAATATATGGTTTAACTTTTTCTAATGTTTCTTTTACATATTGAGTAGGAATAGTTATTAATAAATAATCCATGTCCTTTAATGCTTCTTCTAAATTATTTGTAGCTTGAATTTCATTTTCTAAATAGACGTCTTTAAAAAACGCTTGATTTTGATGATTAAGATTTATGTCATCGATTTGGCTTTGTTCGATTCCATACATCATAATTTCATTTTGATTATCAACTAAAACTCTACTTAAGGCAGTTGCCCAGCTACCTGTCCCTAATACTGCAATTTTACTCATTTTCTCACTTCCTTACTTAATCCCGTTTACGACAAATAATATGTATTGGTGTTCCTTCAAAACCAAATGATTCTCTTAAGCGATTTTCTAAATATCGTTTATAACTAAAATGCATATATTGAGGATCATTTACAAACAATACAAATGTTGGCGGACAAATACTTACTTGATTAGCATAAAATATTTTTAAACGTCCCCCATTAAAAGTAGTAGTTGGATTAATTGCTTGAGCATCTACTAAAACATCGTTTAAAACACTTGTTTGAACACGTTTATGTGAATTTAAATAAGCTTCTTGTATTAATGGGAATAACTGATTTACACGCTGATGAGTTTTAGCAGAGATAAAAATAATTCTTGCATAATCTAGATATTTAAATTGACTGCGCAATTCTTTTTCCATCTTATTCATTGTTTTATCATCTTTGGTAACTAAATCCCATTTATTAACAACCAAGATGACACCTTTACCAGCTTCATGAGCATATCCAGCAACATGTTTATCCTGGTCAATGATACCAACATCAGCATCAACAACTACAATAATAACGTCACTTTTTTCAATTGCTGACATTGCTCTAATTATTGAATATTTTTCAATATTTTCATAAACTTTTCCTTTTTTTCTCATTCCCGCAGTATCGACAACTCGATATTTTTGACCATCTTTTTCAAAAACCGTATCGATTGCATCACGAGTAGTTCCAGCAACATCAGAAACAATTACTCTTTCTTCACCTAAAATAGCATTAGTAAGTGAAGATTTCCCAACATTAGGACGACCAATAATTGAAAAACGAATTTCATCATCATCAAATTCATCTTCTGTAAAATCCAGCTGTTTAATAATTTCATCTAATAAATCACCGATTCCAATTCCATGGCTTCCAGAAACTGGTATTGGATCACCAATTCCTAAATTATAAAATTCATAAATATTATCTTTATAAGATTCATCATCTATTTTATTAACAGCTAATAAAACTGGCTTTCTTGATTTCTGTAATAATCGAGCAACATATTCATCTTCACGAGTAATACCTTCACGACCATTGACAACAAAAACAATCAAATCAGCTTCTTCAATAGCAATTTCTGCCTGCATTTTAATTTGGGCAGTAAAAGAAGCATTTTCTAATTCGATTCCACCGGTATCAATAACTCGAAATTCTTTAGTTAACCATGATGCCGTAGCATAAATACGATCTCGAGTTACCCCAGCAACATCTTCAACTATGGAAATTCTTTCACCAACAATTCGATTAAAAATCGTTGATTTTCCAACATTAGCTCTTCCGACAATAGCAACAATTCCAGCCATTTTATCCCTCCTTTTGTTTTTGAATAACTAATTCCATCACTTTATCTACGACTTCTTCTAAACTTAAATCAGAAGTATCGATTTCAATTGCATCATCTGCTTTTTTTAATGGTGATATTTTACGATGCATATCTTGATAATCGCGCTGTTCAATTTCTTTTTGGATAGTATCTAAATCAGCTTCTAAGCCACGTTGTAAATTTTCTAAATAACGTCTTTTAGCTCTAGTTTTACTACTAGCAACTTGATATATTTTCAACTGTGCATCTGGTAAAACAACTGTCCCAATATCACGACCGTCTAAAATCACACCGCCTTGACTAGCCATTTGTCTTTGTTGTAAAACCAAAAAGTTTCTAACTTCCTGATAAGTGGAAACAACACTTGCAGCCATTGAGATACGATCATGGCGAATTTTAGCACTAACATCTTCCTGGTTTAAAAAAACCTGATTAGCACTATTCATTTCTATTTTTATATTATCAAGTGCTTGAGTCACAGCATTTTCATCATGTAAATCAACATTATTTTCTAAACAATAATATCCTACACATCGATACATCGCACCGGTATCAATATACACATAATCAAGTTTTTTAGCAACAATTTTCGCAATTGTACTTTTTCCAGCTGCACTTGGTCCATCAATTGCAATTGAAATCTTTTTCATATAATAAAAACCTCCATTTCTTTAAAAAAACTAAGGTGGTCCTTAGTTTAAAAGAATATCTGGTACCCTATCATACCACATAAACCAACAAATACAATAACTAAAAAGATAATAATATAGTTTAAAATTGTCGCTACTCGATCACCTTTATCATTATTATTTTCTTCTATTTCTTCGCTTTCTTCATCCAAATCTGTTTCAACAGTTTCCTCTTTAATTATTCGCTGGCTTGTTGTCATTTCTTTTTGTTTTAAAACTTTTTCCACTTCACGTTGATCTTTTTCTTTTATTTGTTTTAACATTTCTTCTAAAGATTTAGTTTGTTCTAAAACAGGTTCTGTTACTTCATCTAGTTCTTCGTTTTCTTCCTCATCTTCAAAAACGTTTTCTTCTTCCATGATCAACTTTGCTTTTTTAGCATCTTCTTCTGGTGACATACTAGCTAAACGTTCCATCAAAGTCATCTTCTTCTTTTCTGCTTTATCACTAATTTCATCAATTAGCTCCTCATCATCACCATTTACAAAAAATCCCTTTGAAAATTGTGAAGTACTAACATTATCGAATTTATTTAAACGTACTACTTGTTTTTCTGGTTCTCGAATTTTATTTAAAATATCCATTCTGGTATTATAATGTGCTGCTTTTCCTACACTAACTTTGGCACTGCGCAAAGCACGATCAATTTCTTCACTACTTTCTCGTTGCATTTGTTCAAAAGTTTTAGCTTCTGTTAAAGTATCTTCAATATCAGGTTCTTTTCTTTCACTACGAAAAGCCCGATTAACTGATAATAAAAAATCATCATCTTCATCTACTGAATTACTATTATTAACATTATCGTCGGTACCTTCGCGGTTTATTCCAACTTCTTCTTTTATTCCTTCTCTTAATTCGCGATATTTATTTACACGTGAATTATTCACTTAAAATCACCCTTTCGTCGTACATTATAACATACTTTTTTAGTAATTTATTTATAAATATTGGAAATTACACTATTTTGAGTTATAATAGATAAAGAAGGAGGAATTATAATGGCTAAAATTACAGTAAGTGATGCTTGCATCGGTTGTGGTGCTTGCACTGGTATCGCACCTGATATTTTTGAAATCAATGACGAAGGATTAGCTCATGTTGTTGGTGAAGGAGATATCGATAGCGCTAAAGAAGCTGCAGAATGCTGCCCTGTAGAAGCAATTTCTGTAGAAGAATAATTTAGTTTTAAGATCCATAGGTTGTGCTTATGGATTTTTTTATTGTTAGTTATGTAATAAGTTAAAAAATAATTTTAATAACACCGGTAAAACAACTAAGCCTAAAAAGTAATCTAATTTGGTAATTTGATCTAATTTTTCTTTACACAATATCTGTCCTATAAAGATACTTAACATTGAAAATGAATAATTTATCTTCAATGTCATATCCATTGCAAAACCAATAAAAACAAAAATATAATATAAAAACTTTTTAAATCTCCTTTTTTCAACATCACCCATAATCCTTCACCCCAACAATTCAAATAAAAATCTATCTATATATATTGTATCATAGTTATTTGCATATTAAAAAAATCACAGCAAACGCTGTGACTTACTTTATAAACTTTTTAATAAAATCAATGCCGTTGCTTTATTAGATGCTAGTGGAATATAATGAACATCACATAGACGCATTAAAGCACTGATATCCGGTTCGTGAGGTTGAGCAGTAAGTGGATCACGGAAAAAGAAAACCATATCCATCTTACCAATAGCAATCATACTACCAATTTGCTGATCTCCTCCATATGGACCTGATAAAAACCGATGAACAGTTAAGTTAGTATTTTCCATTATTTTTTTACCTGTTGTACCAGTTCCATATAAATTATGTTTAGCAAATAATTCTTCATTATCCTTAACAAATTCTATCATTTCTTCCTTTTTCTTATCATGAGCAATCAAAGCTATATTCATCTTATGCCTCCTTAAACTTATCCTCAATCGGTCTTACTATATAATAAACAATAGCAGAAATAATTCCTTTAATAAAGTTAAATGGGAAATAAATGATAAAAATAGCTTGACCATATGGTGATAAGAAATTCAATATTCCAGGAACAGCAATACTTGTGCCATATTGTTGATTAAAGGCTTCGATATCTACAGCAAATGGTAATTCTGTAAACCAGGTTGGTTTTTGCATTAAATATGTTGGTGTAACAAAAAGATAATTTAAAATAAACATCACCATTGCAAAAGCAAACATTGTTATTACCATATTAATTACATATGTTATTAAATTATTTTTAAGCTTGATATGTTTTGATAAAAAATAATAAACACAACAAATTGTCAATGATGCAATTAATGCCGTAATTTGACCTATTGCAATTGGTCCAACAGGACCTTTAAACAAAATAGAAATAAAGAATTTACATACACATACAAATAAAGCCGTTTTAAACCCTAACATTGAAATAGCCATTAATACAACCACTTCAGATAAATCAAGATTTAACCACGGCGCAAAAGGATAGGGAATCTCTAATAAACCTAAAATCATTCCCAATGCAGCTAATACAGCTGCCAATACAATTTTTCTTGTCTTAGTTCTTTCCATAGTAATTTCTCCTTAAAATAAAAAATATCATGAAATTACTAATCTCCATGACAAAAAGGCATATTAAATGTCGTTCTTTCATCCAGACTTTACTGTCGGTATAGGAATTGCACCTATTCAGCTTGCGCTCGCGGACTTTACCGCCGGTCGGGAATTGCACCCTGCCCTGAAGACTTTCTTTTCTAAAAGACTATATCATAACTTAAAAGCCAATGCAAATAATATGCACTAAAAAACTAGCATCGACATGCTAGTTATGTTTTTTATTATTAATATAAACAAGCAAAGTTCCAATTATCAACCCTGCAACGGCAACGATCATCAAATAAGCACCGATACCTAAATTAGCCATACCGCTTAAAGCACTATTTATATCTGACAATTCAACAATTAAATATACTAATGTAACGATTGCCGCACATAAAGCCGCAAGATCTTGAGCCACGTATGCTAAAACACTAGTTGCTCCAGCTAAAATAATAAATATAATAGCATCTTTCCCAGCGTCCATTAAACTAACACTATAATATCCCATTGAAATAAATGGTAAGAAACAAGCAATTACTGTTAAAATTGTTGATCCAAAAGTAATAATTTCTAACATATTGAATTTTTTACCAGATACTTCAATTTCTTTTTTCTTCATATTTTCTGCTATATCATCTAATTTGTTTTGCGCATTTTCTAAATGCTGATTCATTGCTTGACCAGTACTATTACCATTTTCAATTGGTTGTCCACAATCTGGACAAAATTTTGTCCCATCTGCTACTTCTTTCCCACAGTTTTTACAATACATAATAAACCCTCCATTTATCAAATAAAATTTTATCTTATTATATGATAAAAAATAACAAAAGAAAAGAGCTTTGTTTTTCACAAAGCCCATTACTATTGTTCTGCTAAAGTAACTTTTACGGTCATTTCATCACCATTACGATTAATTACTAATGTAACTGTATCTCCTGGCTGCTTAGAATATAATTCTGATAAGAAGCTTCGATAAGTTGTAATTTCAACATCATCTAATTTTACAATGACATCACCTTGTTGGACTCCAGCTTTACTTGCAGGTCCACCTGAAGTAACTTGAGAAACATAGATACCATCAGATAAATTAGTATCAATACGATAATAACGTAATTGATAGCTTGAATAATCTGATAACGAGAAACCAGAAATTCCAATAAATGGACGAGTTACTTTTCCGTTACTTATAATTTGTTCTACTGATGTAATTACATCATTAATTGGTAAAGCAAATCCCATTCCTTCTACTGAAGTATCTGCTAATTTCATTGAAGTAATACCTACTAATTCGCCAGCTGCATTAACTAATGCACCACCACTATTACCCGGATTGATTGCTGCATCAGTTTGAATAACATTCATATCCCAGTCATCTTGACCATCATCATTTAAATCGACTGAAACTGTTCGATCAGTTCCACTAACAATACCTTGAGTTACTGTTCCAGCGTATTCAATTCCAAGAGGACTACCGATTGCTAAAACAGTTTCGCCAGTTTCTAGTTTACTAGAATCACCACAATCAATAGCAGTCATTTCAAAATCAGCTGTTAATTTTAATACTGCAATATCACTATAAGTATCACCACCAACAACATTAGCTGTAACTGATTCACCGTTTGCAAAAACTACTTGAACTTCACTAGCATCACTAACAACGTGTTCATTAGTAATTATATAAGCACTATTACCATTTACACGATAGACAACGCCACTTCCACTGCCGCTAGCAGCACCATTTGAATAGACAACTACTCCTACAACACTGTCAGCAACATTATTGATTACATCAGTTAGGGAACTTTTAACGTCATAATTTACTGTTTCTACTTTAGTATTGGAATTTGATGAACCTCCACTACCATTAGAATCATCCATCACTACTGTAAACAAAAAGATATTCATTCCTAAAGAAGCAGTTACTAAAACAATAATTACCGCTCTAAATAAACCTGTTGCATTAGGTCTTTCTTTTTTTCCTTTATCACTTTTGTTTCTTCTAAAACTAAATTTACCTTTTTTCTTTTC
Source organism: Erysipelatoclostridium sp. An15 (assembly GCF_002160675.1). NCBI lineage: Bacteria > Bacillati > Bacillota > Erysipelotrichia > Erysipelotrichales > Coprobacillaceae > Thomasclavelia > Erysipelatoclostridium sp. An15. The sequence goes on along the minus strand of NZ_NFLA01000036.1, from coordinate 4,986 downwards.
ATCATTTTGAGCTGTTTCTTCAAATTCATTCATTGGATTATTTTCTTCCATTTTTACCACTCCTTCATTCGACACAATTATAATATAAAAGTAATTTGTTCAAATTATTTTTATATTGTGTGAAAATTTGGACTATCTGTAAAATATTTACATCTACTTCAATATTGGCAAAGTAACTGTAAAAGTAGTTCCAATTCCTGGGGTGCTGTCAACATCAATCATACCTTCGCATAATTCAACCATCTTTTTTACAATACTTAAACCCAATCCTGTACCATACTTATTATTTCGTGACTGTTCTACTTGATAAAAGCGATCAAAAATAAAAGGAATATTTTCTTTAGCTATTCCAATTCCTTCATCTTGAACAATAATTACAAAATTCTTTTCATCATTAGTACATTTAATCGAAATAACACCTGAATTTGAATATTTAATAGCGTTAGAAACTAAATTATTTAAAATTGTTTTTATTGCTGTATAATCGAGCATTAATTCTTTAGTTGCTTTTTTGGTTTGATAGACTAATGATAAATACTTATCTTTAGCTAACGGTTCAAACAACTCTACAGTTTCTTTAACTAAATAATCAATATTAACCATCGAAGGATTTAAAGTAGCTTCTAGCCTTTCTAAACGCGATAATTCTAATATATCATCTAAAATATTTTTCATCCGATAGCTTTCTTTTAATAGTATACCCATAAACTCATTAAAAGTATCCTTATTTTTTATCCCTTCTTTTTGTAATATTTCGACACTTCCAATAATAGCACTCATCGGTGTTTTTAATTCATGAGAAACATCAGAAAGAAACTGTTTTTGCATTTTTTCTAATTCTTTTACTTGAGAAACATCGGTAAATAAAATAATCGTTCCATCAAAGACAACCTCATCTCGAAATATTGGCGTCGCTTCAACGTGATAATAACGATCATCGATAGCAATCGCTGCTGTAAATTTTCTTTCAAAAACATAACTTTGATCAACAACATTTAATAGTTGTCCTTTAAAAATATCTTTATAATATTTACCTCGTAAATGCTTAATATTAAAAGCACTACGAAATCTTTGATTAGTAAAAATTATAGTACCTTCCTTATTAACAAAAATCATCGGCAAGTTCATTGTTTTGATCAATGAATTTAAAATCTTATAGTTAAAATCCTTTTCTCCTTCAACCTCATGAATTTCATTTTCTTTTTCACGACGGTAAAATTTAATTTGCCGCTTATAATCCCGGTCGATACTATAAATAATTATTAATACTAACACTGTATAACACATTAAATAAATAACACTATGTTCAATATCAACTGCTATTAAAACTAAAACTACTAAAAATCCTAATAGCAAATTCAGATAATTTTTATTCATCTTTTTTCACCAGTTTATAACCAACTCCCCGAACTGATTTGAATCGAGCTTGACTTTCTTTTAGTTTAGTCTTTAGTTTAAAGACATGAATATCCACTAATCTAGTATCACCATCATAATTGAAATTCCATATTTTCATTAACAATTCTTGTCTTGATAATACTTCTTCTTTATTATCAATAAACATTTGTAATAAATCATATTCAACTTTAGTTAGATTAATTAAATCATCGCCTACATAAACTTCATGTTTAGCTAAATCCATCTTAATATCTAAATACTTAATGATACCTTTAAAATGCTTATGATAGCGTCGTAAATGAGCTTCAATTCGAGCAATTAAAATATTTGCCTGAAAAGGCTTCATTAAATAATCATCAGCACCAGACTCTAATCCTTTGATAATATCATCTTGATCACTACGTGCTGTTAATATGATCATCGGTTTAATATAACCATTATCACGACATTCTTTAATTATTTCCACCCCATCTTTATAAGGCAGCATCCAATCTACTAAAATTAAATCATAATCATTATTTAATATTTGATCACAAGCATCTTTACCATCATATAAACTATCTACTTGATATCCTTTATTATTTAATTCATGACAAAGAATCTTATTAATTGAAATATCATCTTCAATAATTAATAACTTATTCATATTTTCCTTCATACCTTTCAATAATTCTTTGAACAACTGGATGTCTAACTACATCTAATGCTGTTAATTCAACAAATGATATTCCTTTAACACCCTTTAAAATTCTTAGCGCTTTGATTAATCCAGATTCTACCCCTCTAGGTAAATCAATTTGCGTAACATCACCAGTAATAATCATTTTAGAATTAAATCCAAGTCGAGTTAAAAACATCTTCATTTGATTATCGGTAGTATTTTGAGCTTCATCTAAAATAACATAAGCATCTTCTAAGGTTCTTCCACGCATATAGGCTAATGGTGCAATTTCAATTACCCCTTTTTCAATTAATCTTTCTGTTTGTTCAACCCCTAACATATCATGCAAAGCATCATATAATGGTCGTAAATATGGATCAACTTTTTCTTTTAAATCACCTGGTAAAAAACCAAGATTCTCACCTGCTTCTACAGCTGGACGAGTTAACACAATCTTTTTAACAACATTGTTTTTTAATGCATCTACTGCAAAAACTACAGCTAAATAAGTTTTACCAGTCCCGGCTGGTCCAATTCCAAAGACCACATCATTATTTTTTAAAGCAAAATAATAATCTTTTTGACCAAGTGTCTTTGGATAAATCATTTTTCCACTAGCCGTTTTAGTTATTCTAATATTATATAATTCATTTATATGTTTTAAATTATCCTGCTCTACTAATTTAAGAGCATAAACAACATCACGACGACTAATAGTTATTTTTTTACTTACCAATTCAATTAATGTTTGAATAACTTTTTTTGCTTTATCAAAATTAGTAGCATTATCGCCTGTTAATAAAAGTTCATCACCACGTAAAGTAATGCTTATACCAAATGTATCTTCTATTAATTTTAGATTTTCATCATGATTACCGCTTATATTATTAAGCTGTGAAATACTAAATTCTTCTAATTTGATTTGTTCAGTCATTTAACTCTCCTCTTTAATAGCAATATCTTCGATTAAAACATATTGCATTTTTAACACTCTTTTGTTATCAATTATATCATAAGATAAAACTTTTTCTCTATCTATTTTATCAATCGAACCAAGTTTAGCACGAATTGTATATAAAAGATAGCTAAAAGCCTCTCCTTCATCCATTTTTTTAGCATCAATTTCCCCTTGATAAGTTACATACGTATATGCCATTACTTTTCCTTTAGTAGCAATGATTTTATTTTCTCCATTTGTAGAAGTAATCGTATTAGACACTAAAAGATCGCCCTTTTTAACAAACTGATTAACCTGTACTACAATATTACCACTACTAACATCAATACTTTGAATTACCCCATCTTTGCTTGCATAAATATTTTGAAAGTTATTTTCGACTTCTTTAGCTCCAACACTATTTGTATATTTTACAAATAACACTCCGCCTTCTTGATAAATATTCAAATAGTCTATTTTTCCTTTAAAACTAGCTTTTAAATCATCATATATCTCATTTAATTCCTGATATGATTTTTTTAAATCACCAGCATTAATATTATTTTCTTTTAAAACTTCTTCAACTAACTTAGTGTTACTAGGACTATTCCCGGTTATTTCTACTTTAAAAATAAAACGATTACAAATTAGTAATGTCAAAGCAAAACTAATTACACCTATAATATTTATTTTTTTACAAAACAATACGACTAAATAATATAAAATACCAATACTTTTAATAATTTGCATATTATATTTTCGAGCTAAAAAGCGTTGATAGATGGGTAGATAAAATCGATATGTATTATCATCGATTTTAGTTAACTGAAAGACTATTAAATGATCTTTTTTAAAAGCATTAAGTAAAGAAATAATATCATCACTGACTACTTCGTATAAATCATATCCTAATTTCATATAAACTTAACAGATTCGATCTTTCCGCAAACTACAATTTCCTGTTCGCTATAATATCTAATTTCTAAATTCTTACCAGTGATGGATACCATGCTTTGAGGCATTTTAATTTCTATTTTATCATTTTGTAAATAAAGGATATTTTCATAATATTTGATATTTAGATAGTCATTTTCAAGATAAATCATCTAATCACCATAATAAGTATATGAAAAACTTTGTAGTAAATGTCTTAAAGATAAATTAAAGTACAAATTTGTTTAAAAAAATCTTTATAGAGCAAACAAAAAAAGGGCTTTAATAAGCCCCTGATATTTTTATCTTCTACCTTTTTTGTTGTTTTTTCTTGCTGCTTCAGATTTTAATTTTCTTTTTAAACCTGGTTTTACATAAAACTCTCTTTTTCGAGCTTCTGCAAGGGTTCCTGTTCTAGAAACTTGTCTTTTAAAACGACGTAAAGCATCATCTAAAGATTCATTTTCTCTTACTACAGTTTTTGCCATCGAACTATTCCCCCCTTTAACTCTAAACTACGTTCCTATTATATATACATTTTCAAATAATTGCAAGAAAAATAAAGAAAAATATCATCATTTTAATCTATAATTTTTTATAAAACCGACAATAGTAACTAAATCTGCTAAAATAATAACCTTATTTGATTATTTATTTAAATTTTTTTACCTACGATAGTTGCAATTTGTGATACCTGTTTTAATAAATTTTCATATTTTTCTGGTCTTAATGATTGTGGTCCATCACATAATGCCTTCTCTGGATTGTTATGCACTTCTACCATTAATCCATCAGCTCCCGCTGCTATCGCTGCTTTTGCCATTGGTTCTACTAACCACCATTTTCCTCCGGCATGACTTGGATCGATTACTATTGGTAAATGCGTTAATTTCTTTACTACTGGAATTGCCTGTAAATCCAATGTGTTTCTAGTATAGCTTTCAAATGTTCTGATCCCTCTTTCACATAAGATGACATTTGGATTTCCACTTGCCATTATATATTCTGCTGACATGATCCATTCTTCAAATGTTGCACTCAAGCCTCTTTTTAATAA
>NZ_NFLA01000035.1:0-31337 GCF_002160675.1 Erysipelatoclostridium sp. An15 | reverse complement strand
GTTATAAATTTAAACCGGTTATCAAATCTGCATAGTTCTTCGTATTCTCTTACGGAAACGTATCCTTTTAATGTTTTTCCTAAAATGACACATTCAAACATCATGACAGCATCATACCCGTATGTATTTCTGTTAGAGAAATCGATATATTTTGCCAAATTTATCCTTTCCACGATACTCTTAACTGTTCTTGAAATATCATTCTTAGGTATATCAACGTCATAAGAAACTGTAAAATCTAGTGGTAATGTTGGTTGATATGAGTTATAATCTTTCTTGTATAATTTATTAGTTTTCATATTTCAATTATACCAAAAAAATGTACGATTCCTCGTACATTTTTGCGTTTTTTACTACTTTTTTTCTCTATAGGTCGTTACAGCCCCTTTTAAATCGACATTTCCAATTTGAATAATCATATTAAACACCTCTTTTTTATCTACTATAATTTAATATCTTAATTATTATAGAAAACTATGTCCAATACTCATTAATTATTGCTTGGTATACTTTTAAGGTATTTCAGTTCTTTTATCTATTTTACAGTATATAAAAAGAAAATGCGGTTTTATCATTTTCCACATTTTCTAAATAATTAACTTTAATTTCGTAATCTTTCAATAATACTTAAATTACCTGATAATTTATGATACCAATATAAAGGGACAATAATACAAATTATCATAATTATAACAATCGCTATTATTGATGGTAAAACTGGAATTGTAAATGGAGCACCCATATAATTTAACATTTGAAAAGCAATATAAGTTATTATTGTACCAACTGTTGCAGTAATAACTATTGAACCTATTCCATATAATATTCCTTCTTTGATCAATAAATTTCTTATCTGTTTTCTAGTCATCCCAATACTCTCCATGATTGAATACGATAACTGACGACTTTGAATACAACTAGCCATAGTATTAGCGTAATTCAAACTACCAACTAATAATAACAGTAATGAAATAACAATACCAATTACCATCATTTCTTCTTGCGAAGCTTGAATTTCTTTCATAGCTTCTAATTTTGATTCATATGCAATATCATTAGTATCTTGCTTGTCTTCGATACAAGCAAGAATTTGCTTTTCAACCGTTTCATCATAAGATTCATCATACTTAATAGTTAAACTCTTGATATAATAATCAGCTGAAATTTGCTCTAAGTAATTTTGACTAACAATAATATTAGCACCAATATTTCTAGATCCACCATAATAACTTTCATAGCTAACTGCCTTGATTGGTATTTGTTTAGTAGTACCATCAGGTGCTAAAAAAGAAACTTTACTATCCAGACAACTTTCAGGAATCTCAAATTGAGAATATTGAATAATACAAAACTTTCCTTTATTAAAATCTTCTTTATCAACTGGGGTAGCTAATAACTGATTTAAATGATCAAATTCCACCTCATCAATCCCCTTCAACATTCCATAATACATAGCTGGATTAGCCTGATACTGACTAACTAGATCAGGATATGATAAATATGGTTGTGATGTAACATAACCTTTAAACCATTGTTCACTAAAACCATTAGCTTCATAAGGGATAACAATCGGTAATGATGATAAAACATGAACTTCTTTTACTCCGTCGATTTTTTTAATTTGTTTTACTAAATTATTATCAATTATTGGTTTAATGGAGTTAATGTCTTCGGTTGTTTCACTTTGATTATAGATGACAAAATCACTATCTAAATAATTAGGTAAAACAGTTCGTTTCGCTTGGCTATTTATTATCGTAGTTAAACAATAAAATACTGATAGACTAGTTGCCAATGAAAAAAGAATTATTACTGTTCTTTTTTTATTATTTTTTAATTGATAGATAGCCATATGCCAAAAGAAGTTTTTCTTTTTAATTTGATGTGACTTATTATTAATATTTAAATTATCTTGATATTTAACTGCTTCAATCGGACTTATTGTACCTAAAAGTTTTAGTGGCTTTTTCATGCCAAAACCAATAGAAAGAACACTAAATAAAATACTAATAATCATAACTAGAGGATAAAAATTGATTTCAATATTTCCTTTTACAATTCCTAAAGTTTCCATTATTTTTGGCAATATAATAATCGACACCCCAATTCCACTTAATATACCAATTATAATTGCCAGTAAGGCTAACAAAGCTATTTGATACTTCATCAAACGTATTAGCTGTTTTTTAGTCATTCCTAATGTCTGTAATAAACCATAATAACGAACTTTTTCATAAATAGATAAGTAAAGAATATTATAAATTAGTAAATAAGCACTCAAACCAACTATCAGTCCTAAGCCTAATATCCCAAGCAAAATCTTAAATGAATTTTCTGCTAGACTTGTAGTCTGGAATACTTGTCGATCATTTAAATCCAAACCGGTTTCGACTTCTTGAATAATCTTATTTGTAAAATAGTTTTGCTGGTATTTAATATGCAAGATTCCATCAGAATTTAATGAATACCCTGAGTTATTATAAAAATCCTTAGAAACATAAAATATTGACTTATCACCAAAGCCATCCCAAATACCACTTATGACAAACTCTTTTTCATAAATTCCAGTATTAACTTCATAAGTAAGAGTAAGCGAGTCACCAACATCTAATATTTCATTACCACATTTTTTTAAACCTTCTCTAGTCACCATTAACTCATTTTCTTTTTGAGGATAATGCCCTTTTAACATTGTTCTAGCTGGGGCACTTTGCTTTTGCCAAAAAACATCATCACACCATAATAATCCAACATCAACGGTATCATCAAAGTTACTACTTTTTATATAACCACTATATGTTTGAATTCCTACACTTTGAACCTTTTCATTATTATCTAAATATTCTTTTTGTTTGGAATCAAAACCATTTATTACCACTGAATCATAATCAGCACCATTAAAGCGAATATTTTGAAGTCGACTTAAATCTAAATAAGTTATTCCAATGGTAAAAATCGAAAAAATCAAAAATGATGATAGAATAATCGTGAAAAACAAAATCCCATATTTTTTACGATTATTACGTAACGATTTTTTAGCTAAAGTTTTGATAATTGCATTATTATTATTTTTAAGCATTATCATCACTTCCTTGAACAATTTTACCATCTTCAATTTGAATGATTCGATTGGCTAATTGAGCAATATCATAATCATGAGTAATAATTACAATTGTTTGCTGGTATTGTTTAGCTAATATTTTTAATAGCAGCATTACTTCATGACTAGTAGTTGTATCTAAGTTACCAGTTAGTTCATCAGCTAAAATAATGGCCGGTTTAGTTGCTAATGCTCTAGCTATCGCTACACGCTGTTGTTGACCTCCAGATAACATACTTGGTAAGGCTTCTTTTTTATCTGCAATTTTTAAGGTTGTTAAAATTGTTTCAATAAATTCTTCATCAATATGTCTGCCATCTAATTGTAAGGGAAAGACAACATTTTCGTAAACATTTAAATCCGGTATTAAATTATATTGTTGAAAAACAAAACCAACTTTTCTTCTTCTAAATATTGCCAGTTGTTCATGATTTAACTTACTTAAATCCTCACCATCAATAATTACTTTGCCACTGCTAGGAATATCTAATCCCCCTAACATATGCAACAATGTACTTTTGCCGCTACCTGATTTTCCAATAATAGCAACAAACTCACGTTTTCCAATCTGTAAATCAACACCATCTAGTGCTTTTACAACATTATTTGCCATCTGATAATATTTCTTCAATGCTTTTGTTTCAATCATTATCTCTTTCATAACCATACCTCCATCTTCAGTATTATTATAAAATTCAAAAATCACAAACCATTCACAAAACAAGAAAATCACAAAACTGTGATTTTCTTATCAATTAGGCAAATAAATCATAAAAGTACTTCCAATTCCAACTTCAGATTGCACCTCAATATAACCACCTTGTAAACTAATGATCTCTCTTGCTAAATACAAGCCAATTCCTACTCCATTTTCATCATGAACCTCCGGTTCACGATAGAATCGCTTAAAAATCATTCCTTGCCTTGCTAGTGGTACTCCTTTACCAGTATCACAAACAGTGATTTTAGTAAAAATATCTTGTTTTTTAACATCGATATAGATGCTGCCACCATTATTTGTATACTTAACACCATTATCTAAAATATTAAATATTGCCTCACCAGTCCATTTTTTATCATGATTTAAAACAAGATCATCAGGGCAATTAACTTGTAATTTGATTTCCTTTTGATTAGCGTTATTATATATTCCTTGAATAGCTAAAGCTAATGTATTTTCTAATAAAGAAGGCTCTTTATTAATTTTAATTGTTCCGGCTTCTAAACGTGACATTTTAATTAAGCTTTGAATTAAAAAATCCAACTTATCAATCTGACTTTCAATATTTTTTAAACACGCTTGCCTTTTTTCTACATCATTTTCACTCATTAATATTTCAAAGTATAGTTTAATATTGGCAATGGGAGTTTTAGTTTGATGGGAAATATCTGATATCAATTCATTTAATTTTTCTTTTTCTTCAATGATTTCATTACTTTTTTGTTCATTAATATTATAAAGTCGATACAACTTTTGGGCTATTTTAGAATATAAATCATCATCATTATCACTATTATCCACTTTTTTACCCGCTATTAATTTATCTAAATTAGCATCTAGTTTTACTACCATTGATTCAACATCACGTTTTAAAACATAGTTTTTAATCAATAAAAATATAACCAAAACAAATAAAACAAAAACAAGTATCAATAAACCTATTTCCATATATAACCCATCCCATAAACATTAGTAATATATGAATGATTTTCATCTTCTATTTTTTTCCGTAACCGATTGATATTTACAGCTAAAGCATGTTTATCCATTAACTGGACACCTTCTTGCCAAAGAGCATCTAAAAACATATTATAAGTTAATAATTGACCTTTATTTTCAATAAACTTTTTTAAAATTCGATATTCAGTTGGGGTTATTGAACATACTTTTTGATTAACTTCAACTATCGCTAAATTAAAATCTATTTTCAAAAAATCATCTTGATAACAATTACGATCCTGCTTTTCACGTTTTAACATTATAGCTATCTTTTTTAACAATACCTTCATCGAAAATGGCTTGGTAACATAATCATCACCACCAAATTCATACCCTGTCAAAACATCGGCTTCCAAATCTCTAGCCGAAAGAAACAATACAATACATTTCTTGTTTGCTTTTACCCACTTACAAAAATCAAAACCATTGCCATCAGGTAAATTAACATCTAATATAATCATATCTATTAAATTATTCATTACTATCGTTTTACCTTGAAAGCATGTATTAGCAGTTAAAACATGATACCCTTCTTTTTTTAAAGCATAGCTTATCCCCTGATTTAGTGCTATATCATCTTCCAAAACTAGAATATTTGCCACTATGATTACCTCTTTCTTTTTTATTGATCAACTTGCCAGTTGTTACAAACATCAACCCAAGAATCAGCTTTAGAGATAGTTTCTAATTCTTTAATTGTTAATTCAATAGCACTATGACCATTACCAGCAGCTGGATAGACTTTTTCAAATCGTTTTAAAGATATATCTAAATAAACTTTAACATTTTCTTTAATTGCAAAGGGACAAACGCCTCCTGGTAAATGTCCTATTAATTCTTCAACTTCATTGGCTGGAATCATTTTTGCTTTTTGGCCAAATACACTTTTATATTTTTTGTTATCTATTTTAGCATCACTAGCACATACAATTAATATCGGTCCTTCTTTGGTTTTAAAAGACATTGTTTTAGCAATATGTTCTGGCTTACATCCTAATGCATTAGCCGCTTGTTCTACGGTTGCACTAGAATCTTTTAATTCAATTATTTTAGAGTCCATTTCTATTTCTTCAAAATATTTTTTTACATTTTCAAATGACATTTTAAACACTCCTTTTAACCTATACTTGTTATTTTATTGTAAAAAAAACGATATATCCATAGATATATCGTCAAATTTATATTTTTTATCTTTTTTTAGGTTTAATCATCATAAATAGAGGTACTCCTAATAATACAGCACCACCAATAATATTTCCAGCAGTTGAAATTAACATATGTAATGGTACTAATGACCAGTCATAACTTGTTCCTAAAGCTGTAATTCCAAGAGTAAAGTTACCCATATTAGCAATACTATGTTCAAATCCTGGTAAAACAAAGGCCATAACAACAAGCATCATGATTATTGTTTTAGCAGTATCATCTTGCATCTTCATTCCTACATAGGCACCAACACAAACAATAAAATTACATAAAACACCTTTAATAAATAATTGACCAGCTGAAAATGCTAATTTACCATCAACAACTGTTGTAATATACTCAGTTAATAATTCTTGATTACTACCACTTTTTACAAACAAGAAACAAATTAAAGCAATTCCTACAAAATTACCGATATAACAGATTATCCACATTGGAATAATTTGTCTAAACTTTAATTTCTTTCCATAAACAGGTATCATTGTTGTAAAACAATTTCCAGTAAATAATTCTGAACCTAAAATTACAATAATTACTAAACCGATTCCAAAAGATGCAGCAACAGCAATTTTAGAAGCGATATAGTGATCTTTAAATAATAACGTACCCAATGTTGTTGATAAAATTGTAGCCAATCCTAAATACAAACCAGCAACAATTGATCGCGCAAAAAAGCGTCCTTTTTCATCACGACACATTTCATATTTCTTGATCCCTAAATCTGATAACATTTCAAAACTCATCTTAGAACCTCCAAATTGGTTTTATTATAAACTATAATTCTTTTAAGTTCAACAAAATACATGACGTTTTACTAACATATAATCCTTAATTTAAATTTCTTTCCAGAAAATGAAAAAGCGCTTTCTATAAATAAAACAGTGATAAAATTTTAATACATTATCTGGAGGGTTAGAAATGTTTAAAAAGGGCAGTTATCTTTATTATGCTTTAGGAAATGGAATGTTTTATTTTTCCTGGGCGATGTTTTCATGTATCATCTCAGTTTATTTAGCTGGTATTAATTGTTCAGCAACCGAAATTTCATTAATTACATCGGCAGCCGCTTTATTTGCCATGGTTACTCAACCAGTTACTGGTTTTTTAGCTGATAAGTTTAGAAGTCCTAAAAAAGTAGCTATGGTTACTGGCGTTTTAACGATTATCTTTGGTCTTTTATTTGCGTATACAAAATCATTTATTTTTCTATTTTTATTAAACGGTTTTACACAAGGATGTTTAAATGGTATTACTGCTTTAACTGACCGTTTAGCGACAGCTGCACCATATCCATTTGGAACAATTAGAGTCTGGGGTTCACTACTATATGCAATTGCAGCACAAATTAGTGGAATCGTTTATGATTATGTTTCACCTCTTGCAAACTTTTATATTTTTGCAGCAGGTTTAGTTATTATGATTTTTTCTTTCTATATGATGCATGATGCTAAACCTATTGTTATCAATAAAACTAAAAAAGTAACTACTAAAGAAGTCATTACTCATTTATGGCATAATAAATCTTTTAAGATCTTTTTACTAATTTTTATTTTATTTCAAGGTCCAAGTTCAGCTCAAAGCGTTTATTTACCACTAGTAATTAAAGGTTTGGGTGGTACTACTACAATCGTTGGAACAACACTACTACTAAGTACCTTATCAGAAATACCAGCTGTATTATTTTCTGATCGTTATATGAAAAAAGTTTCTTATAAAACACTAATGATATTTGCTTGTGTCTTATCAATCATTCGTTTTGTCTGGTATGCAACTTGTCCTAGTCCTTATTTGATTATGTCAGTATTTTTCTTTCAAGGTTTAACAACAATTATTTTTATATTAGTATCTGTTAGAATTGTTTTAGATTTAGTTGAAGAAGAATATGTAAATAGTGCTTATGGTATTTCATCAATGCTTGCAAAAGGCTTTTCAGCACTAATATTCCAATTTGTTGCTGGGAGAATTTTAGACGTTTTCCCGGGAAATACTGGTTATACTATCATGTATCTGCTTTTTGCAACATCAATTACCCTAGCTTTAATTTTATGTTTTAAATTTAAATTCAAACGAAGTCCACAAAAATAATCAGATTATTAACTGATTATTTTTTCTTTGCTTGTTTATCATTATTTATCAGTGTAAAATATAGACATTGGAGGAGATATAATGAAAGATGGATATATCCGTGTAGCTGCTGGTTCTTTTGATACTAGCATTGCTAATGTTACAAACAACAGTAAAAATATTATTAAGCTAATCGATCAAGCTTATCAAAATCAGACAAAAGTTTTAGTATTACCAGAATTATGTTTAACTGGATATACTTGTGAAGATCTGTTTAATCAAGAAAGATTATTAAACGAAGCTAAAAAACAATTGCAAATTATCATTGATTATACAGCTAATAAAGACATTGTAGTTATAATTGGTCTTCCTTATCAACATTTAAATAGTCTTTATAATGTTGCCGCTATTATTCACCAGGGTGAACTATTAGCATTAGTACCAAAAACTCATATTCCTAATTATCAAGAATTTTATGAAGCGCGTCGTTTTGAAAAAGCACCAGAAAAAAATATTACGACTAATTTCAATGGTAAAACAATTCCATTTGGAACTAAGTTTGTCTTTGCATCTACAACTAATCCTGATTTTAAATTTGGGGTAGAAATTTGTGAAGATTTATGGATGCCTGATGCTCCAAGTATTAATTTAGCGTTAAATGGTGCTAATATGATTTTTAATCCATCAGCTAGTAATGAAATTACTACTAAAAGTGACTATCGACGTTCATTAGTTAGTTTACAATCGGCTAAACTAGTATGTGGTTATGTTTACTGTAATGCTGGTGATGGTGAAAGTACAACCGATGTTGTTTTCAGTGGTCATCATATAATTGCAGAAAATGGAACAATTATTAATGAAAGTCAAGGATTTACAAGTGAAATGATCTATGGTGATTTAGATCTTAAAAAATTATCAAGTGAACGTCGTAAAATGACTACGTTTAAATCATTACATGATTATGATGTAATATACTTTGACTCTACTGATGTTGATTTGGATACAAATTATCACTATGATCCACATCCTTTTGTTCCTAGTGATTCAAACTTACGAGCTAAACGCTGTAAAGAAGTTTTTGATATTCAAACTAGAGCTTTAATGCAAAGATTAAAAGCAACCGGAATCAAAAAAGTTGTTATTGGAATTTCCGGTGGTTTGGATTCGACACTAGCTTTATTAGTTTGTACAATGGCCTTTAAGCAATTAAATTATGATAGCAAAGATATTATTGCTATTACAATGCCATGCTTTGGAACTACTTCTAGAACTAAAAATAATGCTTTAGGTTTAATGGAAGAGTTAAATGTAACAAGTTTAGAAATTGACATTGCCGATTCAGTAAGAGTCCAATTTAGAGATATTGAACAAGATGAAAATGTCCATGATGTTACTTATGAAAATGTTCAAGCTCGTACTAGAACAGAAATTTTAATGAATAAAGCTAATCAAGTTGGTGGTCTTGTTATCGGAACTGGTGATTTATCAGAAGTGTCTCTAGGCTGGTCAACTTATAATGGTGATCATATGTCAATGTATGCTGTTAATGTTTCTGTTCCAAAAACTTTAGTTCGTTATCTAGTAGATTATGTTGCTAGTCTATATCACGGTCAAAAAATTGAAACTATTTTAAAAGATGTTTTAGATACCCCAGTATCACCAGAATTATTACCTCAAGAAAATGATCAAATCGTTCAAAAGACAGAGGATATTGTTGGTCCATACGAATTACATGACTTCTTTATTTATCATATGGTTCGTTTTGGTGATGAACCACGTAAGTTATTTAGAAAGACACAACTTGCATTTGGTGATAAATACGATAAAGAAACAATAAAGAAATGGTTAACTAAATTCTATTGGCGTTTCTTTACTCAACAATTCAAACGCAGTTGTATTCCTGATGGTCCTAAAGTTGGAACTGTTTCTCTTTCTCCACGAGGAGATTGGCGAATGCCAAGTGATAGTGATGTTCGTGATTGGATTAGAGAAATTGAAAAAATTTAAAAATACTTTGAAGTTAAAAGTAATTGACAGTTATTAATTATCAAGTTATAATAAATACATAAGGTTACTTAGCGGAGAACCCGCAAAAAGAAAGTCGTTTGACTTTCTTTTTTTATGTTTCAGTTTTTGAAATAATCACTAAAATTAACGCTTTATGTGATAAAATTCCTCAAGAAATACAAATAAGAGGGGAAGATAGCAGTGGATTTAAGCTTATTACTAATGCAGCAAATACTGCAATTATTCATTATGATTTTTTTTGGCTTTTTGTTAGTAAAAACCAAAACTTTAACAACTGATGATAGTAAAATAATCTCAATGTTAGTATTATTTGTTGCTTCACCATGTGCGATTTTAACATCATTTTCAATTGAATTTACACCCGATAAATTAATTGATTTGGGATTAGCTTTTCTAGGAGCGATTATAGTACATCTTATCTATATCCCTTTAACGCAATTGTTAGCTAAAATATTTGGATTTGCGCCAATTGAAAAAGCAACTATAATTTATTCAAACTCTGGTAATCTAATTATTCCTTTAGTTGGTGCCATATTAGGTAAAGAATGGGTTTTATATACTAGCGGCTACATGGTTGTCCAAACTATATTATTATGGACACATGCTAAAAGTTTAGTTTGCAATGAAAAAAACTATGACTTAAAAAAGATCTTTTTAAATATTAATGTTATTGCCATTATCGTTGGGATTTGTTTATTTTTATTCCAGATTCAATTACCAAGTCTTGTTTTATCAACATTCGATACCGTTGGTGGGATGTTAGGTCCATTAGCAATGATCGTTATTGGAATGTTAATTGGAGAAATGAACTTAAAAAATATTTTCAGTGAAAAACGAACTTATTTAATTTCTTTGATGCGTTTAGTGGTTTATCCATTAATTATCATAATCGTCTTTAAATTAAGCGGTCTTGTAACATTGACACCAGATGCTTCTCAGATTTTTTTGATAACTGTTTTAGCAGCTAGTGCACCAGCTGCAGCAACAATTACTCAGTTTGCTCAATTGTATAATAAGCATCCTGGTTATGCTAGTGTTATGAATATAATGACAGTGTTTTTCAGTGCTATAACAATGCCTTTAATGGTTATAATCTATCAATTATAAAAATGGGATATGTAAATTTACATATCCCATTATTTTTTATTAATACATTCCACCAGCCATAGCAGGAGCTGCAGGTTCATCTGATTTAATTTCTGCCACTCCAGCTTCAGTTGTAATAAACAATGCTGAAATACTTGCAGCATTTAACAATGCGCTACGAGAAACTTTAGTTGGATCGATAATTCCTTTTTCAAACATATCAACCCATTCACCATTTTTAGCATCAAATCCGATATTTTTATCAGCATTCTTTTGCATATCAACAATATCTTCACTATTGTATCCAGCATTTTCTGCGATTTGGCAAATAGGTGCTAATAATGATTCCATTACAATATTGATACCTTTTTGAACATCAACATTATCATTTTTGAGAACTGGTTTTAATTCTTTATATGCTTCAACTAAACAAGCTCCACCACCAATTACAATACCTTCAGCAACAGCTGCTTTAGTAGCATTTAAAGCATCTTCAATTCTTAATTTCTTTTCTTTTAATTCACTTTCAGTTGTTGCTCCAACTTTGATAGTTGCAACACCATTAGTTAATTTACCAAGTCTTTCTTGGAATTGTTTTCTATCATGTTCATTAGTAGTATCAGCAATTCTTGATCTAATTTCTTCAATACGAGCATTTAATTCACTATTATTTTCATTAGCACCAATCATTGTTGTATTGTCTTTAGTAACAATTACTTTTTTAATTGTTCCTAACTCATCTAATTGAAGATCTTCTAATTTCATATTTAAATCTTTGTTGTAGAATTTAGCATTTGTTAATGCAGCAATATCTTGTAACATTTCTTTTTGGTTATCACCAAATCCAGGAGCTTTTGTAGCTACAACATTGAATGTACCACGTAATTTATTTAAAACTAAAGTAGAAATTACTTCATTTTCATAATCTTCAGCAATAATTAATAATGGTTGATTTGTTTTCAATACTTGTTCAAGTACTGGTAAGATTTCTTGAAGATTATTAATTTTTGAATTAGTTACTAATACATATGGATTTTCTAATTCAACAGTCATTTTTTCACGATCAGAAACCATGTATGGAGATACATAACCTTTATCATATTGCATACCTTCACTGATTTCTAATTCATCATCAAAACCATTACTTTCATCAACATTGATAATTCCATCGCGACCAACTTTATCCATTGCTTTAGCGATTAAATCACCAATTTCTTTACTTCCTGCTGAAATAGTAGCAACACTAGCAACATCACTGCTTGTTTCAACTTGACGTGAATTTTTTAAAATTGTTTTTGCAACTTCTTTACTTGCATATTCAATACCTTCACGCATTAATACTGGATTACATCCTTTGTCAACAGCTTTCATTCCATTAACAATCATATTACGAGCCAAAATTGTAGCAGTAGTAGTACCGTCACCAGCAACATCATTTGTGTTATTAGCAACTTCATATACTAATTTTGCACCCATATTTTCAAATTTATCTTCTAATTCAATTTCTTTTGCAATACTAACACCATCATTAGTAATTAATGGTGAACCATAACTTTTTTCCAATACAACATTACGACCTTTAGGTCCTAAAGTAATACAAACAGCATCAGCTAAAGTATTTACCCCTTTCAACATTGCTTTACGAGCATCACTTGAAAATCTTACTTCTTTTGCCATCTTAAATTACCTCCTTAAGCTATACAAGCTAAAATATCCTTTTCTTCAATTACAATATATTCTACATCATCAACTTTAATATTAGTTCCTGAATATTCTTTATATACAACTTTATCATTTACTTTAATATCAGCTTTACAATCAGGACCTAATGCAACAACTTTAGCAACACCTGGTTCCTTTTTAGTTTCAGTTGTTAAAATAATTCCACTAGATGTTTTATTTTCTACTTCTTCTTTTTTTAAAATAACATTATCATGTAATGGCTTAATCATGTTAATCACTCCTTTTATCTTTAGCACTTGCCATATCTTAGTGCTAAAATTATTATAATACTTTTTAGCACTTTGTCAACCCAAGTGCTAAAAAATTTATTTATATTCCAAAATTCTACTTTTCAATATAAAAATATAAAAAATAGCGATTTAAAAACCGCTATTCTTCCAACCAATTAGCTTTATAATAATAAATAATTAAAATCGTAGTACTTAACACCCATGAAACAGGCCAGCCAAGATCAACAAAGACTATATTATGGAATAAGTTAGTAGTTATCATAACCCAGATAACTCTAAAAACACACCAGCACCCTATTAAAACAACCATAGGGATGTTTGTCTTTCCTACTCCTCTTAAAATACCACAAATGACCTGTGAAAGTGTTAAAAATAAATATCCAGGTGCTAAACAGCGCATCATTATTAAACCATATTCAATAACTTTAGGATTTGATGAAAAGATCTGTAATAAATATGGTGCTGAAAAAACAACTAATACACTCAATACAAGAATTGTCCCACAACTAATTAAAGTCCCTATTTTAGCCCCTTGTTTAATTCTATCATAATTTCCAGCGCCTTTATTTTGACCCACAAAAGTTGTTAATGCCATTGATAAACTGATAACCGGCAAAATTGCAAAACCATCAATTTTAGTATATGAACCATTTCCAGCCATTGCATATGCACCAAATACATTAATATTTGTTTGCATAATAATGTTAGAAAAAGAAACAACTGCATTTTGCATTGCACTAGGCATTCCTATTTTAATTGTCTTTCTTAAATCTTCATAATAAAATTTTATTTTAGAAATTTCTAATCGATATGATTCTTTACTAGTTACTAAAACATAGATTGACAATAATGCACTAGCTACTTGAGCAATTGAAGTTGCGATTGCTACTCCAGCAATCCCCATTTTAAAAACAACAACAAATAATAAATCTAATACAATATTAATAAATGATGATACAATTAAAAAATATAATGGGTGTTTAGAATCTCCAACAGCTCTTAGAATTCCACTTACCATATTATAAATTATTAACCCGGATACCCCTAAAAAATAAATTCTCAAATATGTAATACTTTGATCAATTACTGCAGCATCTACTTTTACCAAACTTAAAATCATTGGTGTAAAAACAACCCCCACAATCGTGGCAAAAATACTAGAAGCAATACCTAAAGCAATCGCAGTATGAACACTACAAAATACCCCTTTATCTTCCCTAGCACCATAATAATTAGAAATCAACACACTTGCTCCTAATGATAATCCAGTAAAAAAACTTACTAACATATCAATAATAGGCCCGCTAGAATTAACTGCCGCCAAAGCCTGATCACCGATATAATTACCAACTACAATACTATCAACTGTATTGTAAAGCTGTTGAAACATATTTCCTATCAATAGAGGAATCGCAAATAATATTAGCTGTTTAGCAATGCTTCCCTCTGTCATTAATCCTCTTTTTTCAGCCATAGTTTCCCTCCTACTAATAACTAATTAAATTTATGACTTAAAAAATCTAGTATTAACTAGATTTTTTTAAATATTTATTATATATACTTTTCCTTGTCTAGAAATTCTAATTGATTTAGCCTCATTTACTACATCATCACCAACTTCAAAAATATAGTGAATAATTGCACTTTGATCATTTTTTAGTGTCAATGAAGAAGCTGCTTCTAAATTACTATGATCATCTTTTTCATAAACAACTGTCGCAGGATATGGATTATTATTAACATCCAATAAATTTACAGTGGCAATATTTGAAGCCATAATATCACTACCACTAATGTTTTTTACAACTGTTGTAAAATCAACAAAACTATTATTTTCATCATTTACTTTATAATATGTATATAATCCCACCGGACTCGCTGGAGCTACTTCTTTAGCGATATTAGCAGCTTGCAAAGTCATTTCACTATATCCATCAAAAGTAATCACATCATTAAGATTTTTAGCTTCATAATTTTCTTTTGCATCTTTTAATTCAAAATCTAATGTCGCTGATTTTTTATTTTCATCAGAATCTTCTTCTACTTTTGTATTTAAACTAAACTCTATTTTTTGATCTAATTTTTCAGGATCAACTTCAACATAATAATGAACCTTATTAGCAGTATTAGCTTCTAAAGATACATCACTAGTAAGTGATCCACCATTATCTTTTGAGGCTAATAATGAAGCCACATATTCAGTATTATCAATCGTAAAAATAGCTTCTATTTCATCATTTAACTTTAAGTTTGAATCTGTAACATTAGTAACCCACATCGTTAAATCCAAAAGTACATTTTTTGCATCAGCAGGTTCAAAATAAGTATATAAAGTTCCAATTACATCTGGAGTAATCATTTTAGTTTGATCAATTGCTTCAATTTTAAAAGAAATCAAATCAGCAAATTTATTTTCTTTATTCCATTTTATTTTTGTTGCAGTATCACTAGACTCACTTCCACCACTACAAGCTGTAACAGTTAAAATCATCATACATACAAGAAATATCTTAAATATTTTCTTCATAGATAATCCCTTCTCTTTCAAAATTTTTTCGGCTCCCTAAGTCTAATTATACTACAAAACTAGTAAAAATAAATAAAAACAACAACATTTGAAAGATGCTTGCATAACGCATCTTTTTAATATATATTTGAAGTAGATAAAAGGAAGAGTTCTAAAAACAAATCCTAAAACTAATTATTTCAAACAATAATAATAAAAAGAAATAATTAACAAAAGTTCATTGAAAACTAAATAATCTTCAAAGATAAATTAAATTAGCGAAGATGGAAAAGTTCATAAAAAACTAAGCTAATTAAAATAATCTTATAAAAATAATTAGCAAAGATTAATAATTTATCAAAAGTTAAATTAATTAAAAAAGACAGTATTAAATAATCAATAAAAAATAAAAATTTACCTGTTCAAAATGATGATTCTATAAATAATTAAAAAGTTGATTAGAAAAAAGTCTGATAAATAATTAATTAACAAAGATAAAATTGATCAAAAGTTATATTAGTTAAAAAAGATTATTAAAAAATTAGAATAGTAGATGTGAAAAAGTTCATCGATAAGCAAAATAAATAAAAGTGTTAATTAAAAAGTAGTAATTGTTAAAAGATTAAATGCTAAATTGATTATCAAAAGTGATGATTAGAATAGATGAAGTGAATATTAGTTAAGTAAATTTTAAAAATTAAAATGAGAAATGATTAGAAAAAATGGATTTGAACTTGAAGAGATTTCATAGAATTCGTCTAAAAACAGTTTCCAATATAATTATTCATTAATAATTTAAATTGTTTTCTAAAAATACCAAATAATCGTGATATTAAAATAATGATGGATGGAGATCAATTCAAATTTAGAACGAATCCTTTTTTAAAGAATATTTCGATAACTAAAAATAAAATAGTAGGTTAAGCAATAAAATTATTAGATAGATGCGTAGATAGTAGAATGATAAAGAAGTTATCGGAATGTTCTATATAGCAAAAAGAATTATGGCAGAGTAAACCATAATTCTTTTTTTATAAATTGATACTTTTTGTTTTTATTTGATTACAAAAATACTGATCATGTTCAACAAATAATATAGTTGGCTGATATTTTAAAATAACCTCTTGAATCTGGATTCTTGTAAAAATATCAATGTAATTTAACGGTTCATCAAAAATATATAAATGAGCAGGTGTACATAAACATGCTGCTAGCATTACTTTCTTTTTTTGTCCTTTGCTAAATGTCTCAATATTCTGATTAAATAAATCACGTGAAAAATCCAATTTACGCAATATAGCTTTAAATAAACTTTGATCAAGCTGTTGTTTATCAATAAAATCATCTAATCTACCTTGTAAATGATCATCAGTTTGTGATAGATAAGCAATTTTTAAATTTGAACCAATTATAACCTGTCCTTGATAATCTATTTTTTGATTCATAATCAGCTTAATAATACTACTTTTCCCAGAACCATTTCTTCCTACTAAATTTAACCGGTCACCTTGGTTAATTGTAAAATTAACATTTTCTACAATCACTTTATCATCATAGAAGATTTTTACATCATTAAAAGAAACTAATGTTTTTTTAGAATACGTTAGTGGCATCATCTTTAATGATTCAACAGTTTCAACATCTTTCAATAATTCTTTTTTTTGAGCAATCGCATCGTTTTGACGACGTTGTAAGTTTTTAGAACGCTGCATCATTTTCGCTGCCTTGTGTCCAACATATCCTTTATCAGGTTTAAGTCCTGCTACCTTAACATTTTTACTCTTTTCAACTTTATCTGACCAGATACTACTTTGCTTAGCTGCTTTTTGTAATCTTTTAATATCTTTTTTTAGTTTCTCATTCTTTTTAACTTCTAGATTATCCTGATTTTGTTTTTGTTCATACCAGGTTGTAAAATTACCATTTATTACTTCAATGCTTTCACGATTCAAAGCTAAAATATGATCAACACAGTTATCAATGAAATTACGATCATGACTAACTAAAATAAAACTTCTTTTTCTTTTTAAATAATTACTTAGTAATTTTCGACCATGTAAATCTAAATGATTAGTAGGCTCATCTATTAATAATAAGTCATGTGGTTTTAAAAATAATGCCGCTAACATTACCTTAGTTTGCTCACCATTAGATAATGTATTAAATGGTCGTTCCAAAACATCTTCATCAACTTCCAATAATGATAATTCTCTTTCTAACTCCCAAAGCTGGTAATCACCTAAAATATCATCAATAATAGCCATTGTAGTTTGACTAGGATCATTTACTGGATATGGAAAATAATCAAAATAATAACCCGATGTTATATAGCCTTGATATGGATATTTAGCCATCAATAAATCTAATAAAGTCGTCTTACCTTTTCCATTACGACCAATTAAACCTAATTTCCAATTAGTATCAATTTTAAAACTAACATCATTAAAAACATTTTCGATTTGATTATCATAACCAAAAGTTAAATTTTTTACTTCCAATAATGCCATTTATATCCCTCCTAATAAAAATTGCTACAAGAAAATATATTCTTGTAGCACAAAAAATCGTATTAAAGATATAAATAATATTAAAGGATATATTTTCTTGCATGCAAAAACAGTACAAAACACTGTTGATTAAATTTTTTAGCAAGAAAATTTATACATCCTTTCACCTCATTTCAATATAATAATAACAAATTAAACTATTTTTGCAACCCCTTATTGATACTTACTATTTACAGTATCAATAAAACATTCTAAAGCATTAATTTCTTCATTAAAATAATATAAATCCAAAATATCTTTTTCATCATAATTATCTCTAATCCAATGATATAAAACATTACGTTTAAACGGTGTTAGTGTATTAAGGTCAAGCTGATGTTTTTCAACAAAATTATTTACCATATTCATCATCATATCATATTCATCAAGAATACAATCCTGACCATAATTTCGAGCCATATACTCTACATATCCTAAAAAAATCTCTTTAAACTTTTCACCATCAATATCTTTAATATACTCTTTTAAACACATAATCAATAATTCAATATCTTTCTCTAACATATTACCACCTCTTTCTATTATAAACAGAAAAAGTACCTTTTTTCAAAGATACTTGTAATATTAAGTTATTTTTTATTAATAAAATTATTTTTTAACACTTCTTTACAAATAAATTGTAACCCTACTAAGATATAATCATTTAAATTGGTTACTTTTTTTATTTTTGGTAAATACTTAGCTGGCACCATAGATTCAAGCGTCTCATCAAGATCACTGGCTTTTTCTAAATTAGTACAACTAATAGCAACAATTTCAGGATTAACTATTGCCGTTAAACAAACAACTATCTTGCTTAATAATTCAATGGTACCATGAGGAGTTTGTAATAATTTTAATTGATCTTCATTGCTTAATGGCAAATATTGAATCTCACCAGCACAATTAGTTTTACCGGTTATTAATTGACCATTTATTACAGTTCCTACACCACCATATCCTTCTCCAGGTTGATACAGCAAACATACATTTTCATAGTTTTTTTCAGTTAAATAAAAACCAATTGCTGCAGTATTTACATCATTGCCTAAAACAATTTTTTGACTATATTTATTTTTTAATAAAGAATATAATTCTATATCATTAAAATTAATCAATCCCGTAGAAGTTACTTTACCATCATTAATTATTCCCGGTACACTTACTCCAATAACTTTAATATTATCAAATTTTGAATTAACAATATTAATAATATCATAAATGTCATTAATTTTAACAATTTTTTTAATTACTTCATCACTGTAAATAACTTCATCAGATAAATTATAAACTCGATATATTAAATGGACGCGACGATATTCTTTATTGATTGAAATTGATAAAAATCTTGAAAAATCATTATTTAAATAATAATATGGCATGATTTCTTTACTTATAGGATTTTCCATATCTTCAAACAATACTTCACTACTTTTTAATAATTCGTTTAAAATACTACTTACTGTTGCCAAACTTAAGCCGGTTGCTAAGGCAAGCTGATTTTTAGTACATAATTCATGTTCCATAAAAGCTGCTAAAATTTTATCGCGGTTTTTTTGCCTCAAAGTTTTAGTATCACTCATGTTCATTTGGCATTTCCTCCTTATTTTGATACCAGTTAGAAACTAATTTTAAAGCTCCTGAAAAATCATTTGTCGCAAACACTTTTGCCGGAATTACTAAGACTTCCTTACATGGTAACCTCCTTTTAGCTTGAGGTAACATATAACCTACTTGAGGTGCTAGTAAAATAATGTCATACTCATTAGCTATTTCAAATAAACGTGAATAACCAGTAGCTTCTATTTCATACGGCAAATTTTCAAGTTTAGCTAATTCTTGCATACGGTAAGCAAACAAAGTTGTCGTTAATCCACCACTACAACATAAAAGTACTTGTACTGATGGCCGATTGGTTACTTCTTTAGCACAATTTATCATTTCTTTAAATAATTCCACCGCATGATTTAAATAAGTCAATTGAAAATGTAAATAAAAAATCTTATCGTTAGTTTGACGATCGGTTAATTCTTCTTCAAAAATAGCATTACCATAAAAAATAATCTTCCCAGTTACTACATCATTTTCAATGATAATTGTATTATTATCATGAAGATCGGCTTTTATCACTAAACCATCCTTACCGTTTTGCAACAATATCCATTTGATATATACTGTTGCATTAATTTCTTGCAAAAATTCATCCATATCATCACCCCACATATAATAGAAATTTATATATTTATTATAATATATCGTGTAAACGTTTACAAACCATCTTAGAAACTCGCCTATAATTTAGATAAAAATTCTAAAGCGTCATTACCATGTAATTTTCTTTTGTTTTAAACCCTATTTTTTGATATAACGCTTTAGCTTCATGAGACGAATTTAAGCAAACCATGCCGCACTCATCTTTCTTTAATGCAATTAGTTCTTTTACAACTTTTGTGGCTATCCCTTGATGACGATATTCCTCTTTTACCCAAATATTGGTTAACTGTCCTACTCTACCTAAAAGATTTTCATTTGATGGCATTATATTATACAGATACAAAGTTCCAGATGCGACAAAATTATCATTATCAAATCCTAATAATGTAAAACAAGTCTGGCTTTTTATACCATTTTGATAAAATTTTTTAATATTATTAATTGTATCTTGGTTGATATTTTGATTTGAAAACATTTTTAAATCACGAATTCTAAGTTCAACTAAAAAATCTAAATCACTAATTGTAGCATATCGAAAATTGATCATTTTTTACCTCCTAATATATAATAATTATAAAACTTATTAATTATTAAAAAAATCAGCTATTGCTGATTTTTACTCTTGAGCATTTGAATTGTCCAAGTATTGTTTATCATATTCTACAATATGATTTTCATAATCAAGTTCATCTTGATTCTTAACTTTAGAATCCTTTTTTATCAAAATCACATCACCTCATATATAGTATGTGAATTATAACATGATTAAATCCAATAAATATCCGCTTAATCCTGCAATTGTTGAACCTAAAATAACAATTCCACTAACAATTGTAATAATACCTCTACCACTAAAATTAACTTCTTTTTTATTCATATCCTTTACCTCCCAATAAAAAAGTATCTATTTATTCATCTTTATTATTAATTATATTTTATTTGTGTCTTTATTAGACACTTTTAATATATCGTCATTTTTCGACTTTGTCAATAAAAAATATCTTTTTAAGACACTTTATAAATATCTATTGCTTAATCAATTAAAAAATAGTAAAATTAAGACACAAGGAGGTAACAGTATGACTGGTGAAAGAATCAAAAAATTACGAAAAGAAAAAGGGTTAACTCAAGAACAGCTTGGTAACCTGCTTGGTGTTAAAAAATCAGCCATTGCTAAATATGAAAACAATCGAGTTTCCAACCTCAAAAAAGATACAATTCAAAAATTATCTGAAATATTTGATGTTTCGCCCTCTTATTTTTTAGGCTTTGAAGAAAGCAATCAACCAGTAATATCTGATTCAATCGTTGTGCCCTTATATAATGATGTCAGTTGTGGAACTGGGATGTTTGTTGATGATAATATTGATGAATATATTTCACTTCCTGAATCATTACTATCACCTCAAAAAGAATATTTTTGTCAATATGCAAATGGTGATAGTATGATTGATGAAAATATTAATCCCGGTGATTTAATTGTTTTTGAAAAGATCAACACTTTAAGAAATGGTGATATTGGTTGCTTTACTATTGATGATAATGTTGCAACCTGTAAAAAGTTTTATCGTGACAACAAAAATCGTTGCATCATTTTACAACCAGCAAATCCAGATTATTCACCAATTGTAATTAATCAAGAAAATGAAGCTGGCTTTAGAATCATTGGTAAGCTTTCTTTAGTTATTAATAAAAGATAATTTTTCAAAAAGTATTATATTTTGTTTTATCAAATAATAAATTATCATCATATGTTTATAATTGATTAAAATATATTTAAAACGTGACATAAAAATTATAAGTTCAACAAACTAAAATGATAATTTTAAATAACTATAGGTTCTCACTCCGACTTTAAAACAGCAGATATGCTGTTTTTTTGCTATTTCGATTAAATTATCAATATCTTAATGTAATAAAATGTATATTTAAGCAACAGATTATGCAGTTATAATCATGATATAATTATTTATATATCATTTCACAATCGAATATCAAATCAGGAGGGGAAAAATGAAAACAAAATTATTTAAATTAACTATGACTTTAGCAGTTACATTTTCCTTATCAACAGCCTACATTGTTCCTGCAATGGCTGTTGAGGAAAACAACAATGAAAGCATACAGCTAAACACAGTAGATAAAAGTAATTTAGAAAGAATTATTAATCAATATGATTATGATGCTCTATTAGCCCAAGAAGGTTATCCAATGTATCAAAAACAAGAAATTAAAGATGCATTAGAAAACGCTAACACAGTATACAATAATCCAAATGTAACTCAAGAAGAAGTAGATAACGCATATCATCGTCTTAATAATGCTGTTAATAACTATGACCGCTATTTACCAGATTCTCAAATAGAAGACTTAATTACAGAAGCAGAATTAGAATTAAAAATGACAGCAGTTTATACTGTTGAATCTTTAGCAAAGTTACAAGAAGCTTATGATAATTTGATGAATGTTATGGATTCAAATAATCGCGACGAAATTGATCGTCTTGCTAAAATTTTAGCTGAAGTATCAGCCTATCAATTAGATGAAAAAATGGATAAAGAAAGACTTCTTTATGAAATTACATCTTATGAATATTCATTGAGTTTTTTTAGCTATACTGCTGAATCAAAAGCCACATTTGATAATATAATGGCTGAAATCAAAGCTATTTATAACGACCCAAATGCTACAAACGAAGAAATATTAGATGCATATATTGCGTTAATAAATGCTTTTGATGATTTAGTACTTAGTCCTGATAACGATTATAATAAAATAATCACAATAGCTGAAGCAGAATTGCAAAAAACTAATGTTCATTCACAAAGATATCTAAATCTTTTATCAACAACACTAAATAATTTAAAAACAACTATCAACAATGGTGAATTTACATATCAAAGCTCACTATTGTTAGCTCATATTTTATTCCTTGGTGATGTTAATACAATTCCTGGTGGAACACCTGATGGAAGTACAGACACTACTAAACCAGCAACAGAAACAAAACCAGTTGACAATACTGTAACTAGCGTTAAAACAGGTGATGATATCTATTTTATGCCACTAGTAGCAACAATGATGTTAGCTGGATTAGGTATCACATTATCTAAAAAATATCGAGAAAATTAAACATATTATTAATATGAAATGATATATAAAAGACCTAACAATTATGTTAGGTCTAATACTTCTTTAATTTTCAATAAGACACCTTGTTCATCATTTGAAGCAGTTAATCCATAAGCAATTTCTTTAATTGGATCAACTGCATTTTCCATTGCATAGCCATATTTAACTTGCTGTAATAATTCATAATCATTCATTTGATCTCCAAATGCCATACATTCATCTGGTTCTATTTCATAAATAGCTTGTAAAAAACGCATCCCAATTCCTTTGTTGATTTCTTTATTATGAATATCCATCCAGACATTTCCTGCAGTAACTATCTTTACTTCTTCAGGAAGCAATGGTTCAATTAAAGCTAATTTTTCTTCAATTTTACCTTCAGGATCATTAATAGATATTTTCATAATCTCATCATCTATTTCATCATATGAAGCTACAAATTGATAGTTACAATAATGCATTTTAACAATATTTTCAAAATCTCTATCTTTTTCTAAAATGTAAGCTCCTTTACGTCCACACATAATAACTGGTAATTGAGGATATTCTTTTAAAATATTTTTTATTTTTTTTAAACAATCAACTGATAATGTATTATGATACAATTCACGAGAACCTTCTGCAATAAAACAACCATTTTCAGCTATAAAATACATTTGTTCACTTAATGGTAAAAACTTTTGATATAAACGGAAATATTGATTACCACTAGCAATAACAAATTTAATTCCTTTTTCTTTTAATTTATAAAATATATCAATGAATTCTGGATCAAACTGTTTATTAGAATCTAAAAAAGTTCCATCCATATCAGTTGCAATTAATTTAATCATAAAAACCTCCTTTTATAATCAGTAATATAGCATAATACTATTATTAAAAAAAGAGTCAATTTAAACTACTTGCTATTAGTTAATTCTTCTAACATTTTATCGCCATCGCTGGCTGCTTTTACCTTTCCAAACGCTTTAATAATTTTCCCTTCTTCATCAATTAAATATGTAGTTCTTACTACACCCATAAATTCACGTCCATACATTTTTTTTAGTTTCCAAACATCATATGCTTGTAATACTTTTGTTTCAGGATCAGATAAAATAATAAATGGTAATTGATATTTTTGAGCAAATTTACTATGAGCACTAACACTATCCTTGCTTATTCCAATTACTACTGCCCCATTTTCTTCTATCGCAGGATAATTTTGGGCATAATTACAAGCCTGCTTAGTACATCCAGGTGTATTATCTTTACTATAAAAATATAAAATAACTTTTTTTCCTTTGAATTGACTTAAACTTATTTCTTCACCATTTTGATTTAATAATGTAAAATCAGGTGCTTGACTTCCCACTTCTAACATTTTAAAATTCCTCCTTCTAATCATTTAATAATAAAAGGAAACATGTTTACCAGTATATTCGTAACATGGTAAAGTCTGATGTTTTATTCCTTTTATTTGCTTTTCTTTTAATAAGTGTCCATCTTCTAAACAATAATTTATATATTCTTTAGTTAATGGATAATGATGATGGCTTGGTATAATCGTTGTAATATCATCTTGATAAGTTAATAATTTTTCTAAACTTTGAAGATATAAATCTAAATTTCGATGTTGACCAAACATGTATATCGGCCCAGTTTGAACACTATCACCTGGTAAAAGCAGTTTTTTATTACGATCTAAAAAAGCAATACTGCCATAACTATGTCCAGGAATTTCAATAACTTCAAATTTATACTCACCAGCTTCTAAAATATCACCTTCATTGATTTCTTTAACTTTTATATTACCATCAATTAGAAGTAAGTCATTTTTATGAACATAACATTCATCAAATTGTTTTAAACCACCGCTATGGTCTTTATCACCATGGCTAAGAACAACTTTTACTGGCAAGTTAGTTATCTTTTGAATTTTAGATTTAAGATCAGTATTTCCAAAACCAGTATCGATTAATAAAGCTTCAGTTGATCCTATAATCAAAAATTCACGTACATGTCCATCATCTATAATATAAAAATTAGGAAAATATTCTGTAATTTGCATAAAATCACCTTCCTCACCTAATTTTATCTTATTTAAATTAATAGGTAAAGTTGCATTATCTTTATTTAATTATAGAAATATTAAAAATACGATTCTCTTTAATAAACATTATTGTTTACTAATTTGAATCGTATCATTTTAAATCATTATTAACTATACAACTTTAAAACCCAAAGAATTCTAAAAATTTTTCTAAAATAGATTTTTCTTTCTCTACTTTAACTGTTTGCTTCTTTTCTACCTTTTTTCAATTGCTGGTGTTGTAATAACAAACTGAATATCATAAACAGTACTGTTATTAGAAGAAACATAAGATACAACCTGGTAATCATCATTACTAAATTCACTTAACATTTCACTTATAGAATCATCAACCATAGAGTCAATATCATTAGTCTGATTTTTGAATTCCGTTGTTCCTTTAACTAATTCTTGTGTTCCTTGATACAAATCACTAGTACCATTAGCAAGCGTTAAAGATTCTGTATATATTTGTTCATAGCCCTCTACAATCTGATTTAAAGCATTAGTGTAGTTATTAAAACCATTATTTAAATTACCATAGTTAGCAGCCAGGGTACTAATTCCTGTTTTAAGTTGATCCATGTTCTCTAAGATCGTTGTTAATTCATTTGCTAAATTAATTATCTCTTGATTAAATAATCGATAGTTTTCTTCTAACATCAAAGCACCATTAATGACAGTGTTCCCTGAAATGTCCGGACTTAACTGGTTATTAAATTGCTCTAAAATTTTTTCACTTTCAGCTCCTGCCTTTAATAAAATAATTAATTGACTATAAAATTCACTAT
Source organism: Erysipelatoclostridium sp. An15 (assembly GCF_002160675.1). Lineage (NCBI taxonomy): Bacteria > Bacillati > Bacillota > Erysipelotrichia > Erysipelotrichales > Coprobacillaceae > Thomasclavelia > Erysipelatoclostridium sp. An15. The sequence goes on along the minus strand of NZ_NFLA01000035.1, from coordinate 4,900 downwards.
TGGCTGGATCGGTAGCAATTAACGACTCCAACTTAGCAATCATTTCTTCACTTTGATTATAAACTGAACTAATTGATCCACCAGTTGCATTTTTATATTGTTCGATCGCCTGATTCATTGAATTTAAAGAGGCTACTAAAGTGCTAATACCTGTTTGAATTTGATTGGTGCTATCAATTAATTGATTTATTTTTGTAGCATCAATATCTATTTTTTGTAATGTACTATCGATTATAGATAATGCTTCTTGTACTTCTTTTGAACCACTTGTTAATTTATCAGACTGTTGATTCAAAGTAACTAAGGCTGTTTTAATTTGATTAATGCCATTTACTAAATCGTTACTTCCTTGATCTAACGATAAAGCACCAATATTTAGATCATTAGCCCCACTATCTAATTGATTAACAGCACTTTGTACTTCTCCAATTTTATTATCTATCAAGCTAGTATTAATATTACTTTTATCTATCGCTAAATTTAAACGAATTCCGTTAATAGAAATTCCGCCCATTTCAAAATCTGTTACATCACTAGTAATTTCTAATGTTTCACTATTACCAGGTAAAAGTGTATAAGTAATTTGTTTATTATCACCAGCATTAGCAATCATTGCCCCATTTGCAATAATATTTTTACAATTATTGCTGTTTAAACTAGCTGTTATTTGTAAAGCATAATTATTAAAATACACTTCATTAACATCTTCATTTTCAGTAATTTCGATTCTTATAGTTAATTTTCCTTTACAACCAGCAACCTTATTGCCCGCTATTTTTTTACCATTTAAATAATAACTAATTTTAAAGTTCCATGGTAAACTTGGATCTTCCAAATATCCTTGATAAGATAATTTTTCTTCATCAGTAGTTGCCTTAACCTGATTATTTTTATAAACCAATTTATCAGTACTACTCAAATTTTTTACCTGACTATAATTTCCATAATCAATTAATTTATTATTTTGAGGATAAACGATATTAACTACATAACTTTCATCAACAGTACCATCCTGATTTAAATTTGCATAAATAACTTCTTCTTTAGGACTTGAAGGTTCAATTCCTTGAATCGGAATAATACAATTACCAGCAACTACGCTACAAAGCCCTAAAACCAATATTTTATTACTTATTTTCATCATTAATAACTTCCTTTCTATTTTTAGAAAACCTAAATTTCAAAATCCAGCGATCAAATAAAGTTAAAAAACCAGGTAACGCTAGTAAAACAAACATCAAACTAAATAACGTTCCTCGATACAATAAGATTCCTAACTCAGCTAATATTCCATGAGTAGAAATTTTTCCCAATATAAAACCTACAATTGTTAAAATTGATCCACTCGTTAAAATAGGTAAAGTCGAATATCTAATAGCATGATCTAATGCTGATATTTTAGAGCGCTTTTTACGAGTATTTAAATATCGATCTGAAAAAGCAATAGCGTAATCAACTGTAGCCCCCAATTGAATTGAACTAATAATTTAATTACTTTACTTAAAAAAAAGCCTATAAATCAAATTTCAGTTAAAGAACTTACTGATTTATGTGATTTAAATCGCGGTACTTTTTATCTGCATTACAAAGATATTTATGATATGATTGAATGTCTTGAAAATGAAATAATTGAAGATCTTCATAAAATTTTAAATGATTGTAAATTAAATCGTCCTTTGGATCTTTTAGACCCACTGTTTTCATATATTTATGAAAATCGTGATTTAACTATGGTATTAATTGGTGAACATGGTGATATTTCTTTTTCATCTAAATTGATTGAAATTGTAAAAATCTATTGTTTCGATACATGGAAAAAAGAATTTAAAATTAATGATGATGAAATTTATGAAATATATTTTAAATTTATTACTTCTGGATTTTTAGGAGTTTGCGACATGTGGTATAATAGCAGTTTTAATATTCAGCCACACAAATTGGCTATTTTAGTTGATGAAATAATATCTAGTGGCATTTTAAATAGCTAAAAAATTTCTATTACTAACACTTTTTAAATTTGATAATCAAAAAACAGAAATTCAAACGAATTTCTGTTTTTATCTTTTTAAACTAATTATAATATTTTAAAATTTTTTATAAAATATACTCTTCGATAAATTTACCAATTCCATCACTATCATTATCATCACAAATATAATCAGCAACACTCTTAGTTTTGTCACTACCATTTTCCATGACAACACCAACACCAGCGTTTAAAGTCATATCATAGTCATTATCAGCATCACCAAATGAACATAAATCAGCCATAGATATACCGTGTAATTTCATAACTTCTTTTAAACCATTAGTTTTAGATACTCGTGGATCCATATATTCATATAAAATACTAGCTGTTTTTAATGAAGCTGATTTATAATTTGGATTTGAAAAAGATTTACTTTTTTCAATAACAGTATCCATATACTCTGGTTTACAAATTATTATTAATTTAGCACGTGGTTTGCTTAAAAACTCATCAAAATCAACTACTTGATAATCAACTCGATCATCTTTTGCTAATTTACGAATATATTCATCATCTTTAGGTGAAAATAATATTCCTTGATCTGGAATAGCGAAATTTAAATCCATGCCTTCATAATGACGCATAATATCTTTGATTAATTCACCATCAAGAGGATAGCTTGATTTTTCAACATTTAATTGATAATCATAGATTTCACTTCCACCAGTACCAACTATAGTATCTACTAAGCCTGCAATTCCCCATGTCTTTAAAAGTGTTTTAACACTGTGAACATCTCTACCAGTACTTAAACCAAATAAAATTCCTTTGTCACGAGCTTTTTTTATTGCTTCTACAGTCATTGGACTTACAATACCTTCATTATTTAATAATGTGCCATCTACATCACACATAATTGCTTTAATATTATCTAATTTACTCATCTTTTCTTCCTCCGCTTGCTACTAATTATTTTAGTAAGGGATTATTTATTATCAAGCAATTTTAATTTATTTGTAATTTATTATCATAAATACTTCATCTTGTAATTATTTTTTTGATAAAAAAATAACAATCATTAAAAGCTAACTATTACGTTAGCTTTTAATCAATATCTTTAATTTTCTTTTCAATTTCATCAATGACTATTTTCATTGCTTTAATACGAGCATACTTTTTATCATTAGACTCTAATACAAACCATGGTGCAAATTCAGTATTAGTTTTTTGTAACATCTCAGTAACCGCATTTTCATATAAATCCCATTTTTCACGATTACGCCAATCTTCATCAGTAATTTTCCATTGTTTTTCTGGTGTATTTTGACGTTCTGTAAATCTTGCTAATTGCGTATCTTTATCAATTTGTACCCAGAATTTAATTACTACTGCACCCCAATCAGACAATTCTTTTTCAAATTCATTCATTTCATTATAAGCTCTTTGCCAATCATTTTCACTACAGAATCCTTCCAGCCGCTCAACCATTACCCGACCATACCAGGTCCGATCATAAATAGCCACATGACCGTCTTTTGGAAGGCGTTTATAAAAACGCCAAAGATAATGTCGATTAATTTCACTTTTATCAGGAGCAGCTATTGGATATACCGTATAACCCCGTGGATCTAATCCAGAAGTAACTCTTTTTATATTACCACCTTTTCCAGCAGCGTCCCAACCTTCATAAGCAATAATAACCGGTATTTTTTTACGATAAATAATATTATGTAATTTTCTAAGTTTTTTACGACATTTTTTTAATTCTTTACGATATGTTTCTTCATCGATTGTTAAACTTAAATCACATTCATTAAGATTAATTGTTTCCCTTAGTGGATAAATATTATCAATGATCAAGGCATCTTTCTTTTCGTGATCTAAACGATTTTGAATACAACTCATTAAAGTTTCTAATACTTGCAATTGCGCTAATTTTTTATTAGTAGCATCAATAACATACCATGGTGCATAAGCTGGATTAGTTTGATTCATGTAATCATTATATAGATTCAAATATTCATCATAATGTTTATTTTGCCAAATATCATCATCACTAATACGCCATTTAGTATTTTTATGCTTTAATAATCGTTTCATTCTTTTAGCTTGTTCTTCTTTAGAAATGTTGAAGAAGAATTTAATTACTAAATAACCATTATCTACTAATGTTCGTTCAAAATTATTGACACTTTGAACTCTTGCAACATATTCTTTTCTAGAAATATCTTGATAAATATACTGTTTTACAATATCATTCATCCAGCCATGATCATAAAATGTTGCCATTCCATTTTCTGGAATTCGTATAAAGTGACGATATAAAAATGGTTTTCGAGTCTCATCCTCACTAATTTTATTCATTGTTTCAACAGTATAAAAACGGGGATCCATGTTTTGAATAACCTTACCTAAAGTCGTCCCAATTCCAGAAGCACCCCAGCCTTCAAATAAAACAACTACTGGCAATTTCTTTTCTTTTAATAACATTTGTTTTCTAGATAACTCTAGCTTAGCATTTTCTAAACATTCCTCAATATCATCTGCCAATTCTATTTCTTCAAACCTATATTCTTTTAACATAACTTTCCTCCTTGTTTTTATTTTAGCACTCTAGTGTAAGCGCTTAAAGTGAAATAAATTAAAACGCGCCAAAATTACTCAATATCTTATTTTTTACCTTATATTCAAGTAAAATAATCATTAATCAAGGAGTTTTTTTATTAATGACTACTTTTTATCGTAATAAAATACTAATTCAAAATATGAAAATATTTATATCTATGGTATAATATTTATAAAGATAAACCCACTAAGGGGCTGTAACGACTTATAGAGAAAAAAAGTAGTAAAAAACGCAAAAATGTACGAGGAATCGTACATTTTTTTGGTATAATTGAAATATGAAAACTAATAAATTATACAAGAAAG
>NZ_NFLA01000034.1:0-32214 GCF_002160675.1 Erysipelatoclostridium sp. An15 | reverse complement strand
CAATGTCGTCAATTTAAGAAGATTAAAAACGGATAGAAATCTATCAAGATATCTATCCTTTTTAATCTTAAATTATGAAAGAATATATTAGCTATATCAATAGATATTCCAATGATTTTATGATATAATTGTAGTATAGAAAGAGGTGATTTTATGTTTGTGAAGGCTGTACCAAATAATAGAGGAAAAAAAGGTACTTATTACTGTTCATTGGTCGAAGCTTATCGTGAAAATGGTAAAATCAAACATCGCACTATCCGTTCTTTTGGTCTTTTGACTGAAGAACAATTACCTTATCTTAAGGCTATGTATGCAAAGAAAAAACCTCGACTTGTGTATGATGATGATTAATGTCTATCACTTCTACTGTTGAATATTTCTATTCTCTTTTATCTCACCCGGATACTTTTGATATAGCCAGAAAACAACCTAACTATTTCACCAGAGAGTCAAAACTTGGTTTGCCAGGACTTCTTAAATTTATGTTTTCAAGAAACGGGCATACTGTTTCCAATGAAATCAATCATTATTTTTCTGGATTTGACGCACTAGATAAATCAGTTTCAAAACAAGCAATATTTCAAGCACAGGAAAAACTCAGTTATAAAGTATTTCCATATCTTAACCATCGGTTATGCCAGTATTATTATGATTATAATGAATATGATACAATTAAAGGATATACTGTTGTTGCCATTGACGGTTCTACTGGAGAAGCACCTCATACACCTGAATGTATTGAACAATTTGGTGATAAAGGTCTGCATAAGTGCCGACAGAGAAGAACAAATCCAAGAATATCTGGATTTTATGATGTATGTAATAGTATTTATATCGATTTATCCATTCGATCATATCGGAAAGCGGAACTTCCAATGGCTTATGAACAGATGGATGATGTTCACCAGATACTGTGTAAACATAAAAGATTGTTCTTGGCGGACAGAAATTATGATGCAAGTGATTTGTTTTTCTATTTTGAAATGAACAACGATTTCTACTGTTTTAGAGGAAAATCAAACTTTTATAAGAAACATGTGGATTTAATTGAAAAGGATGGCTGGATAGAAATAGAATTTGATGACAAATGGATAGAAAGATTTAAAATCGATGAAGTCAAGGAATATGCCAGAGAACACAGAAAACTGAAGATACGGGTAATCAAATATAAGAAATCAGAAATCAAGAAACTAAAGGAAAATGAAGAAGATGAAGAAATAATACTTTTTACCAATCTTAGCAATGATGAATGGTCGAGAAAAGAAATAATAGTTCTTTATGGTCATAGGTGGATAGAGGAAACAGGGTATGATACATTAAAGAACAAACTGGAGATGGAGAGAATAACTAGTGAGAAACCGGAACTTATATTACAGGAGATGCATTCACAGGTCATAGTGCATAATTTGGCTGCGATGATAAAAAAGGAATCGGATAAAATTATAGTACATACATCAAAGTATAAGTATCAAACAAATATAAATAATCTAATTCAGTTGTTAAGGACTAATTTGCCAAAGCTGTTAAATCAGAGGCAAAAGATAAAAAAACTGTTAGGAAAGATAATAAAAAAAGCTGCGAAAAACAAAGAGCCTGTTCGCCCGAACAGACTCTACCCAAGATGGGGTGTCTATATAAAATTACCAAGCCCACTTAAATTTAGGGTTGATGGCAAAAGAAATCCAACCATAAGAAAGGTTAAAAAAGGATTTCTTCGTGTCAAATCGTAATAGTAGTATAGAACACCTTGTCTATATAAATTATAACCTAAAATTTAAAAAAAATCATCAAAAATCAAGGGATATTTATACGCTTTTTTAGCGTTTTCAAACACGAAAAGGATATGATCAGATACTTAATTAGCTAAACATATCCTTTTATCTTCTTAAATTGACGACATTGGACACTGAGGTCCCTTTTTTAGTCTTCTACTATATTAACTATTGCTTACATAGCAATTGATAAAATAATTGCTGATTAGCTATTAATTCATTATAACCACACATTCCTTTCCGCCTGCGGCTGCAAGGCACACATCGTCATGAATAATTCCTTGCTTGTGCAGATCTTTTATTCTATATTCTTACTGAAGGAGTCTTATACTACAAAGCACGGCGAGGTGAGTTGTAGATTTCTGCAGCTCGTTCAGTTTAAAACAGTATTATAACCAGTGCAAGACTGAACTTTTCAAGCACACATGAGTATCGACATCCTAGTCTGTAGATTAATCATTGACTTGAGTTAATCTTTTAGTGCTGTTCAGCCAGTCACTGAGCTCCTTCTCTATAATCTGAAAGGAGCTTTTATTTATGGAAATTGTTTACCCTAGAGCCTGTGGCGTTGATGTGCACAAATCCTTCATTGTTGCAGTTATCTGCATTTCTGAATCCATCAAGCCCAGATATATTAAAAAAAGATTCTCAACCTTTAATAACCAGTTGATTCAATTTAGAGACTGGCTTATCGAAAACAACTGTCACAATGTATGCATGGAATCCACTGGCAAGTACTATATTCCTGTATACAATGCATTGGAAGGTCACATCCCCAATGTCGTTGTTGCCAATCCTAAATGGGTCAAGGCTATCAAAGGTGAGAAGGATGACAATAAGGATGCCAAATGGATTGCCGATCTCTTTAAGTTCGGCATCGTCAGATCCAGCTATATTCCTGAAAAGGATATTCGTATCCTCAGGGAATTTACCCGCTATCAGTATAAGCTTGTCAATATCCGTTCTTCTGAGAAGAATCGTTTCCAGAACGCTTTAACTGTTGGAAACTGCAAACTTGATCTTGTTTTTACTGATGTCTTTGGTAAATCTGCTTCCTCTATTGTCGATACCATTTTATCAGATGAACCCTATACAAGTGAAGATATTCTTTCAAAAGTTCATGGAAGGTGCAAAGCTTCTTCAGACGATATTCTTTCAGCCGTTGAAGGAACCAATCTGAATCAGTATCAAAAAGCGAGAATCAAAATTGTTCAGAAGCATATGGAATATGTTGATTCACTTCTTGACGAAGTTCAGCACCACATTGACATGATGGTCGAAGCCTATGAGAACTATATTCAGCTTTTAATGACAATTCCAGGTGTCAACAGAAAATCTGCTATTATCATCATTTCTGAACTTGGCATTGATGTATCTCAATGGTCTAGTGCTCGCAAGCTGGCTGCATGGGCTGGACTGGCTCCAGGACATAATGAATCAGCCGGAAAAAAGAAATCTGTCAAGATTTCAAAAGCCGGCATCTACCTCAAGCCATGTCTTGTACAGGTTGCACATGCCGCTGTCAAAGATAAAACCTGTAGCTACTATGCAGAAAAGTTTGTCAGAATTTCCAAACGACGTGGCAAGAAACGTGCTATCATAGCGATTGCTAGAAAGATACTTGTAGCCATCTACCATATACTCAAGACAGGTGAAGTCTTCAATCCATCAGATATGGCAGATGTTGAAACAACGAAAGAACAGCGCATCGCTTATATCACAAACAATTTCAGAAATGCCTTCAATCAGCTCAGCCGAACTGGTTTGAGCGAAGAAGAAATCTTAAGCATTATCATCAAGAAATCTAACAACTCACCTCAAACAGAATAGCCTTTCATTTGGGGAAAGGGGCATTATGCACTTTTTTGGTAAAATCCATATTTCCATTTCTATTTTTTATTCAGATTAACTACCACTTTCAATAATTTTTCCTTGATCTAATACTAATATTTCATCATATTTTTCTAATAATTCCTTTTTTAAATGATGGGTGATACTTATTATCATCGCTTTACTATCTAATATTATCTTTTCAATTTCATAAGCACTAAGATTATCTAAATTGGATGTGCCCTCATCAATAAATATAATTTCTTTTTGTTTTAACAATGCTCTAGCAATAGCTATTTTTTGCTTTTGTCCTCCTGATAGATTAGCACCGTTTTCTTTGATTTTACTATTTAAACCTTCTGGTAATGAAGCAACTAACTGGTTAAGTCCTGTTTTATTTATAATCTCATTTATTTGTTTACTATCATAATCTTGAAATAAACATATATTATTTTTTAAAGTATCATTAAAGATAAATGTTTCTTGATTGATAAAAGCAATTTGATCAAATATACTAGTCGGGTCAATATCTTTGGCATTTTTATTATTATATAAAATTTCCCCTTCATAATTATTAAAATACATTAATATTAATTTTAATAATGTTGTCTTACCACAACCACTATTACCTACTAAAATATATTTTTTGCCTTTTTTAAAGCAATAATCTATTTGATTTAAAATTAGTTTATTTGAGTATTTAAAACTGACTTTTTCTAATTGGATTTTATTAATCGGTTCTTTGTAATTTATATCATTGTTGCAGCAATGATGTAAATCGATAAAACTAATTATTTTTTGTTCAACTATTCTAGTTCCTTTTACTGTTGCTATTTCTACAAAAAGGCGATTAAGAGGATTGGTAATGTTATTAACCAGGTTATTGATTGCAACCACAGTACCAATTGTTATTCTACCGGTAATTACAAAATATATACAAAGTAAAATTGTAATTATATTAGTTCCAATTGATGATAATGATGATAAAGCATTAATTTTGGCTTCTTCAAAACGTACTTTCTGTTTACTATTTTCATGCTCTATTTCTTTGGTATTAAAAATTGTTTTTATTTTATTTATTACATTATTAGCTTTTATTAATTCAAAACCCATTAAGTAATCTTTAAATTTAATGTTTAACTCATTTAATACTTTGGTATATTTTTCTTGTTTTAAAGATAATTGTTTTGAAAATATAACAGGTATAATTATTGATAATATATTTATTAAAACTACTATTAAAGCTAATTTAAAGTTAGTTAAAAATAAACCTATGGTACAAATAACTATCAAAAATAAATCACTAATAATTAATAATAAATTTTCTAAATAATTTTTTTCTAATAAACTAATATCATTATTAAATACTGAAATATATTTTGATGGATTACTGTTATCAAAAATATTACGATTCATTAATGCTTTAAAATAATCACTTCGTAACATAACCATTACTTTTTTTAAAAATACCGCATTAACAATACCCTTTAAATAAACTAATAAAACATAAATAATAATCAACAACAACGATAATATAATCGCACGATAAAATAATTTTAAATCTTTACTAATTGCAACATCCATAATATATTTCATTACATAAGCAAGAAACAATGTTGCTAGTGCACTTAATAAACAGATAAAACCAGCTAGAAAAAAATGCCATTTGTTTCTTTTTAAATATCTTCTCACTATAACAGCTCCTTTGAAAATAAATTAATTCTATATTTTTACTATAGACGCTTATTTCTAGTTGCTGCTACCAACTTTAATTTACATCAAAAAATAAAATAGAAACTATTAGTTGCAAAAAAAATAACCAGGCTTTAAACCTGGTTATCATAATTATTTATCTGTTCCTTCTTTTTCAGCTAATGATTTTTCATAAACTTTGAAGAATGGATAATATACTACAATACTTATTGCAATTAATACACACATAAGGATTACATTTCTAAAGTCTAATGCTGAAAGGAATCCTTGTGCAAAGAATGGTGTAAATGATGGATCAACAATATATCCCATACTAACCCATCCTAATGATTGTGCTAAATATCCTAAATAAATTGAAATACATGGCATTAATACAAATGGAATTGCAAGAATTGGATTTAAGACAATTGGTCCACCAAAAATAACCGGTTCATTGATACCACAAATTCCTGGTACCACACTTAATTTTCCAATTGTTCTTAAATGTTTTACATGTGAAAAACACATTAATAATACTAACCCTAGTGTGTTTCCACCACCACCAAGAACTGCATAACGATACATTTGTAAATTCATAACATTTTCAGCTGCTTTTCCAGCGTTAACTAAATCTGCATTTAATCCTGAATTAGTTACCCCTAATGTAAAGACAATTGGGAAAATAATTGAAGATCCATTAATACCAAATAACCATAAAATGTTTGAAAAAGCAAAAATTGCCATATAAGCCCAAATATTATCAACACCTGATATCGCTGGTGTTAAAATACTCATAATAAAATCTGGTAATGATTTACCACTTGCTGCCATTAAAATTAAATTTAAACCATAAATAACAATAATATTAGCAGCTAATGGAATTAATGAATTAACAAAGTTTGTTACGGCACTAGGTACACTATCAGGGAAAGTGAATACTACTTTATTACCAACAACCCGACAGATTTCAACTGATAATAAACCAACGATCAAAGCAACGAATAAACCATCTGCTCCTAAATAAGTCATTGCAAGTTTACCATCTTCTACTGGTGCACAAATCATTAAGAAAACACACATAGAGATGATACCACTGATTGCTGCTTTCATCTTATAGCTTTCAGCTAAACTATAACCAACACCGAATGTTGTTACTAAACCAATTAATCCCATTGTCATTGTATATGGAATTGTAATTGTATTATAATTAGCTACCGCCCATTGTTTCCAGGCAATTAAAGCTTTCATAAAGATATTACCTGTATCAAGATCAACTAAATCTAAATTAATTGGCGGATTTGCAATAATTAAAAATATTGAACCGACTACAATTAACGCTAAAGACATCATCATCCCATTAGAGATGGCTTGTAAATGTCTTTGGTTTCCTAATTTATCTGATAATGGCGCTAACCATTTTTCTAATTTATTAATCATCCTTGTTCCCCTTTTTTATTAAAATTGCCAACCATTAAATTTAAATGCTGTTTCACAAACATTTTCTGGATCATATTCTTCTAAAATCTTAGCATATCTTTCTTTATAATCATTATCTACTTCTTTTTGTGGGTATACTTTGCTTGCTTCATTTAAGAAATGGAAAGAATCTCTACCCATTGCTTGCCCTCTAACAGTATGTTTATCCAATGCATAATCAGGAATTTCAGGGAATTTTCCCATTGCAAATGATTTAATACAAATATTTTTTAATAAATCACTTGAACGATCTTTTTCAGATTGACATAGATATCTAATCGCATGAATGAAATACATTGGACGATCACCATCTGAATAATCAAATTCTCTACTCATTTGATATAAATTATTAACCATAATTGCTGCCATTGGATTACCCATTCCAATGTCTTCTACTGAAATTGTTAGAAGTCTACGCCATAATTTTTCTTCTAATTGTGGTGAAGAAATGTATAATTCATATGCAAACATACAAGCTTGTTCTTCTAACCCTCTTCTAATTGATTTTTGTAATGCAGAAATCACTTCATCCCCCGCATAACCATTTCTAGTCGTTATTTTTGACCATGGATCGTACATTTTCAACCTTGCTCCTTTCTTTTTTCTGTGACATAATGAATAAGAGGTGGCGTTTATGAATATTCAACATTTAATTGAAAAGTATGAATTAAATAATTTGGAAAAACAGATTGTATCTTACATGCAAAAAAATATTTCTCAATTAAAGTCTATTGGCATACGTCAAATGGCAAAAGACAACTATACTAGTACCTCAACTATCTATAAACTATGTAATAAATTCGGTTTTAAAGGCTACAGTGATATGATTTATCATCTGACATCTGCCAAGGATACTACTATCAACTTCAATGAAAAATATCTTGATTATAAAAAAGAATTTTCTTCATTAATGAGTGATAAATCTAAACGAATTATTGTTTTTGGCTTAGGCTTTTCAGCTCCTATTGCTGAATATATTCAACAACGATTAACTTTAATGGGCTATCAAGCACTTTGCGTAGTTCACATGGAAATGTTTAGTCAGGTATTTTTTGAAAATACTCTTATGATTGTAATTTCTTATTCTGGCAAAACACGTCGTTTAAGTGAAATTGTTACTACTGCTTCTAAAAACAATATTCCTATTATTAGTTTTATTGCTAGTAAGGAATCGCCAATATATCAAGATTCTACTTTACCAATTATTATTGGTAAATATGATTCTTTTTTACATGACAACAGTAAACCAAATTTCTTTTTTGGTGAAACCATAATTGCTTTTGAAACACTCTTGTTCGACTAATGTCACGCTATTATTATACAAATTGACAAAAAATATTTATCAAATCTTTACACAAAAAAAACATGTTATTAAATTTATAACATGTTTTTACTATTTAATGACCATTATATGCTTTTTCAAGTGCTTGTAAAAAGTCATCAATTAATAATTGGCTATCTTCAAGCCCTAAATATACCCTGATATGACCTAACGCTAAACCACGTTGTTTTAATTCTTCAACATTATTACCTTTATATACTGGCATAGCTAGACTTTCAAAACCACCCCAGCTATATGCAAGAGTAAAATGTTTTAAAGAATCCATAAATCTTTCAATAATTTCTGGTGTAGCATCTTTTAATACAATCCCTAATAAACTACCATAACCTTTTAAATAATGATCAGCTAATTCTTTTTGGTGTGAATCACCAGCATAAGGATGATAAATTTTTTCAATTTTATCATGATTTTTTAAAGTATCAATTACTTTTTTGACTGTTTCGCTTTGTGATTTAATACGCACTGGTAAGGTTCTTAAACCTCTAATCGCTAACCAGGCATTAATAGGTGTCATTGTTGCTCCTAGTAAGATAGTTGCAAAATTATCAATCTTTTCCATTAAAGATTCATTAGTAATAACAACTCCCCCAACAATATCACTATGTCCACCGATATATTTTGAACAAGAATGAATAACTACATCAATTCCATGAGCTAATGGGTCTTGTAACAATGGGGTAGCCCAAGTGTTATCAATCACAGTATAAATCCCTTTTTCTTTAGCAACATCAGCAATCATTTCTAAATCAAGCATTTCAAATTTTTGTGATGAAGGACTTTCAAAATAAATCATTTTAGTATTATCTTTAATATATTTAAAGATTTCTTTAGTATCTGATACATCGATTTTAGTGCTTTCAACACCAAATTTTTCTAATCGTTGAATCAATTTAACAGAAGAACCATAAACAGTATTAACAATAATGATATGGTCATTTTGTTTTACTAAACTTAAAATAGTCCCTGAAATTGCACCCATCCCTGAAGCAAATGCGCGAGCTTTTTGTCCACCTTCTAATTTAGCAACCTTATCTTCTAAAATTTTAATAGTTGGATTATCACCTCGAGTATAAGTGTAGGCAAACTCACCATTAGCATTAACATCTACATAATGTTGGAAATTTTTGAACCTGAAATTTGAAGTTTGTACTATTTCAGGAGCTACTGGATAATATTCATAACCACCATCTTCCAATTCTAAGCAGATATTTTTATCATCATACATTTTTTTATTTTCTCCTTTACCTAATATTATTAACAACTATATCATAGCATATTACAACAATTAAAAACCCCAAATTATTGAGTTTTTTATTAGTTATCATTTATTTCTAACTTTTATAAAAAAGCATTATTATCTAAACTAAAAAGGAGCTATTTTAAAGCTCCTTAGATACAACCACTTTAAATTCTTGATAGTTTTGACTATCTTGTCCAACACAAACAAGAACTTCACCTGGCTCAACTGTAAAATTCATAAACTCATCCCATAAAGCAAAATCTTCATATGTAAGAGTTATTTCAACATTTGTTTTAGATGATTTAGGAACAAATACTTTTTTAAATCCTTTTAACTCTAAAACTCTAACAACAATTGAGGCATTTAAGTGTTTTAAATATACTTGAACTACATCTTTACCATCGTTGTCACTTAAATTACAAACATCTAAAGAAATTGTAAAACCTTCTTTTTTTAACTGCTGTAAACTAATTTTACTAGGCATGTTTATATTTTTATAAACAAAATCAGAATAACTTAAACCATATCCAAATGGTAATAATGGTCCTGGTGCTAAATCAACATAATCTTTTTGAGCGCCATTATATTTATGATTATAATAACATGGTAATGCTCCTACATGACGTGGTAAAGACACTGTTAAATGACCGCTTGGATTATAGTCACCAAACAAGACATCACTGATACCATCACCACCACGAGCCCCAGGATAAAAACTTGCAAGGACTGCTTTAGAATATTTTAAAACCTGATCAATTACATGAGGTCTACCTTGAATTAAAACAGTAACAATATTAGGATTAACTTTACTAACTTCTTTTAATAACTTATTTTGATAACCTTCTAATTCTAATGAAGCTAAATCAATATTTTCACCACAATTCATTTCATTATGCTCCTGTATTTTTAAAGCCCCATTATTTTCAAAAGCATTTTCATATAAACGAGTACTATTACCCCCTAATACTAAAACAACTACATCAGCTTCTTTAGCTATTTTTAATGTTTCATCAAGATTTTCAAATTGCTTAAGCCGAGTTGTACATCCTAAAGCATAAGCTGGTTTATACTTAGTTTTTTTAGCAATCCCTTGTAAAACAGTAACAATATCCTTTTCTTCTTGATAAGCGGTATAATCACCTAATTGATTTAAATAATTATTTGCATTAGGACCAATAACAGCAATTTTTTTATCCTTAGATAGTGGCAAAATATCATTTTCATTTTTTAGTAATGTTTGACATTCTCTAGCACATTCAAGTAATAAGTCACCACTTTCAGGTAAAGAAATATTTTTAGACTCGTTAAAAAGACCTAGTTTTTCTTTTAGTTTTAAAACTCTAATAACAGCCTCATCTAACTCTTTTTCTTGCAGATAACCTTGTTTAATAGCCTCTTCTAATTTTAAATAAACCTGATCCCAAAGGCTTAAATCAACCCCAGCCTTTAATGCTTTACTAGCCATTAGTAAAGGATTATTATTCATCAATAACAGACGATCTAAAGCACAGCCATCAGCCATTACAATTCCTTTAAAATCATATTCTTTTCTTAATATATCACTAAGAAGATTTCTATTAACATGACAAGGAATACCATCAATTTCATTATAAGCAGCCATGACCGCTTTAGCTTGAGCTTTACTAGCCGATTGAACTGGTGGTAAATGAATTTCTCGAAGTTCACGCATCCCAATATTAGCTGCATCGGAATTATGTCCACCAACACTAGCACCTTGTCCACATAGATGTTTAACAACAACTCCAACACCATTATCTTCTTTTTGAAAACCAGTAACTGCTGCTTTAACCATTTGACTTGTTAAAAAGGGGTCTTCACTAAAACATTCTTCACTACGTCCCCAGCGAGGATCTCTTAAAACATCAAAACCAGTAAATAACGCTAAATTTCCACCTTTAGCTGCTAATTCCTGGCTAACATTTTGACTTACTCGTTCCATTAAATCAACATCCCAAGTCATTCCCATTGCTAGTTGAGTTGGAAATACTGCACTTTTTAAAGCCATGTGACCATGAACACATTCTTCACTAATTAAAGCTGGTATTTTAAAACGAGAATGATCTTTGATGTATTCTTGAATCATTGTAATAACTTTAAAACTATCTTCTCTACTAATTCCGTTATCTTTGTCGATTTTAGACCAGGCATCAGCGCGCATGATTCCATAAATAGCTCCAACACCGCCAAATTCTTTAACATGATTTTTAAAAGTATCTGTTAATTCATAGTGATCATCAACTTTTTGATAACATTGCCAGCCATATAAATGTTGATTTAACTGACCGACTTTTTCTTTTATTGTCATTTGCTCTACAATTTTTTCTATCATTTCTATCTTCCTGCTTATCTATAAATATCTTTTATTATATAAATATTGATTAACTATTTCTCTTAATAAATATTCAATCGCCAAATGAATATGTAAACGGGAATCAATATCATATCCTTCATCTTCTGAAACTGAAACATTGATTACATAATCTGATAGTCTAGTCATTGGCGCAGCCTTTTTTTCAGTAATCAGCAATATTTTACAACCACTAAGTTTGGCATTTTTCATCGCATCAAGGATTGATTCCGTTGCGCCACTGCGCGAAAGTACAATAACAAAGTCATCCTTGGTAAGATTATTAGCTTCTAAATATAAAAACCAGCTATCATCAGGATAAATTGTTCTAATTCCATATAAACTTAATTTAACTGCTAATATTTTAGCTACATATTTATTCATTCCTGATGAACAAATAAGAACACTTTTAGCATTAACAATATCTTTAACGGCATCATCAATATCGACACTTCTAAGCATTGTCATAGTATCACGGATTTCTTTTTCCATTGTATCTAAAGCGTCTTTACTAGATTTTTTATAAACAAATTCATCTTGACGCTGATATAAAAGATCATAGCGAAAATCCATAAATGATTTATAATTTAGTTTTTTTACCATTCTAAAAATAGTAGTTGTTGATACATTTAATGCATCGGCAAGTGAGGATATTGTTAGACTGGGTTCTAAATTTTCAAAAGTTAATAATTTTTGAAATGATTCAATTTCTAATTCTGTTAAGTTATTACCATACTTCTGAAAGTTTTTGATTAAACTCATCCTTGGGTACCATCCTTTCATGTGAAAATAGAGTAGAAAAAATCTACTCTATTATAACAGTAATGAAAGTATTTGCCATAATGTTTTTAATTAAAATTTGACCGTTTTCATTTTCTAACTTTTCAAGTTTCTCTTCTTGAACATTAGCCAAATAACACTGCTTATCTTTAGATAATGTAAGAATTACCTCTGCAACATCGTCATCACGATTATTTAAGATTCGAACAACTGATCCATTACCTTGTTCACATTTTTTATAAGCCATCAATTCAACTCTTGGATCTAATTTGAAAATACTATTACACCAAGCTAAGTTATCATTTTTATGACGACTAATATCATTTAAATAACGACTTTGTACTGGCGTATTTAAAACTTCAGCATTTCTAATTAAATCACTCATTTGATCAGCTTTTCCTAAAAAGATTGAGTATTCACTAGTAATTGATTTATCTAATAGTTGTGAAGATGGAGTATCCATTCGATATCCAGAAGATCTACCTGGTCTAATTAATAAATCAGCTTTTCCAAATTTACCAACACTTCTAAGTAGTGTTAAACATAGACGTTGGTTAGCTTCAACTTCATATTCTAAAGGACCTTTACTAATTAATGCCATAATTGAATTTTGGTGATTCAATTTAACAAAACGTTGCATTGCATAAATTGGTAAAACGTATTCTGTTGCACCATCTTCTAAACTTTTTTGATTTCCAATTACATTATCTCTAATTATTGTTCCAAATTGATCTTGACTACAGTTTTGTAAAGATTCATATAAATCATCAAAAGTAACTCGTACGATGTGATCTGATGAATGATTTTCAACTGTTGTTTTAAAATCAATTGTTTGACTATTAGCTTTTAAAGAAACATCACTAATTATATTTAATTCTTTTAATTCAGCAACTCGATGATGATCAACAACCTTTTCAGGAACCATTCTCTTATATACAAGTCGATATTTGACTTCAATTGGAGATGATTCAATTAAGGTAATAGTTGGTTTAGTATCGTTAAGACAAATTTCTTGATCATCAACACATGGTGAATAATTATATTCATCACCATCATCACCTTTTTCAACAAAAGTATTTAAATTACGATATGTTTCGTTAGTGATTTTGTTTGTTGCAGTAACTGTTCCATTAGCTTCTATCTTAATTTTTAAATATTTATTTTCAGCTCCGTTTTCAAAAACAGTTACATCACCATCAATATTATTTTCAGTTGTTTCATTAAAGCATACTTTTAATATTTCATAACCCATTGCTGGTAAAAATGAAGTAGCTATTTTTAGTTGAACTTTAAATTTAGTTCCTTCTAATACTTCTCCAGAATCATGGAAATTTTCCATTCCATTATAATATTCAATATCGTGACAAGTATCAATTATTTCATTTGTCAATTGATAAGGCACAATTGAACCATCTTGTCTTTTTAAAACAAAGTCTTTATTTTTAACGATCATACTAACAAAAGCATAATCATTTCTTTGATATGGTAAGGTATTAAATAAAACTAAAATATCTTCATTTTCTTTTAGTGAACTTAAATCTGTTTTTTCAGCTAAATATCTAAAATTCATCCAGATTAGTTCATTTAAACCATGTCGTAAATTTAATAAACGATTTTCAACTGTATGATTGATACTATCAGGTGATGAACTATAAATTGAATCATGGAATTGATTTTTGAAAATTATCTTCCAGAAATAATTAACTAATTCTTGATCACAGTAACCACCTAATGCTCGAGTAATCCCAATCATTGGTTCAACAACTTTAGCCATCATTGTTTCATAATAACGCATGGCATTTTTGATATCAATTCTAGTTGAAGTAATTCCAGCATGAATTCTTCCTAAAGCGGCACTACGAGCCTCTCCTTCATAAACATTTAATTGATGATTATTATTTTTAGCTGCTTGTAACAATGTATCTAAATAATCTTCTGGATTATTCATTTGACAGTTATAACCATCTTTTTTTAATTGTTCAATTGTCTTTGAGGCATGTCTTCTTGGAAAAGCGTAGTCACTACCAAGCATGAATAATACTTCTTGATCTTGATAACGTGCTTCTAATTTAGGAATAAAATTTTCCATATCCTTTTTTACTTCCTGATAATCTTCAGGGAAACCACGATAATGTCCATAACCCAAGGCAAAATGAACTGCTGGTAAAACAGTATTGCCATTTCCTTTCCATAAAAACAATGAATCATCTAAACATTCGTAATCAAAACCACGCCAAGCATAGACACCTTTCATTCCTAATTCTTTAAATAAATAAGGTGTAACTTTGTTTTGACCAAAAGCGTCCGGTACCCAGCCAACATTCATACAATGTCCTAATGAGCTAGCATATTTTGAACCTACTAATAAATTTCTAATTAGGGCTTCACCAGAAGGAATAATCATGTCTGGCTGGACATACCATGGACCAATCAATAATTTTCTTTCAGTAACCAGTTTAGTAATCTTTTCTTTTTGATATGGTTTAATCGCTAAATAATCTTCTAAAGCTGCTGTTTGACCATCAAATGTAAAACATTCCATCTTACTGTCATTTTCCAGCATATCGATTAATCGATCAAAAAAGTATACTAATTTAATTCTTGAAGCGTCTGTTGAACGAAGCCATTCACGATCCCAATGAACATGAGGGATAAAATGTATTCTACTCAAGAACAACACCTTCACTCTCTGCTTCAATACTATTTTGTTTAATTTGTAGTTTTACAAATGGATAATATAAAATTAAATCAATAATAAATAGTACTATACATAAAACAACTGGGCTCATTGTAAAGGCACCAAGTACCCATGCATTAACAAAAATTGGTTCAACCCCAGAGTTCAATACAACTAAATGGTTTACTAAGCCCCAAGATGTTGCAAAGTAACCGATAATTGCATTAACAACTGGTACAAATACAAATGGAATAAACATAATTGGATTTAATACGATAGGTAATCCAAATGTTACTGGTTCATTAATACCAAATAATCCTGGAATAATTGCAACTTTTCCAATTGATCTTTCGGCAGAACCTTTTTTACCTAATACTAATAATAAGACAACTAGCGCTAATGTTGATCCAGAACCACCAATCATAGCGTAAACATTACATAATGTATTTGGTGCTACTTCTGTAATTTTATCAAAAGATCCTGTTTCCACAAAAATTTGAATGTGTTCATAGAAAATTGGCATCCATAATACTGAAATTAGACCCCACATGATTGAAAAACCATGAACTCCAAAGAACCATAATAATTGCATAATAATAATTACTAAAATAACAGCTGGTAATCCAGTACCAATTCCGTTTAATGGTGTAATAATAAATTGTGTAAATAATTCTTGTAGTGATGCAAATCCACATGAAGTTACAATCTCTTTAATTCCTGAAAAAACAACCATGATTACAAAAAATGGAATAATTGATAAAAATGAACTCAATACCATTGGTGGAACTTGTCCAGGTAATTTAATTGTATATTTTGAATTAACTAAATGATAATATAAGTATGCAGATGCTAATCCAATAACCATTCCTGTAAACATCCCTTCATAATTGAAGAAGTTAATTTGGAATGCAGTAATAGTTGAATCACCAACATCAATTGCATTTGGAATAGTAGCAATATAAGCAATTAATGATACAACACAAGCAACTAAAGGAACACATTTATCACCTTTTTTATTTCCTTTGAGTTGAGTAGCATAATTATAAGAAGAAGCTAATACAACAACTAAACCAGTAAGCCCCATTGCTACTGTATTAATATTAGCGAATGTATCAACAATACTTCCAAAAATACCATCTAATGATATTCCCCATTCACCACACCAGTAATTGGCTTGTTGACTAATTAGTCCTGCTAAAGAACCAACAACTGTAAATGGGCTGGTTAAAATACAAGCGTCTTTAATCGCATTTAATAATTTGTTTGCGGTAATTTTATTAGAAAACGGCATTAGATATTTTTCTAATAATGACATAATAAATTTCATTTTCTTATTTTCCTCCCTTTGACAACTACAAGTATATAAAAAGCGCTTTCAGATTTGAATTACAGAACTGGTAATATTTTTTCTAAAGATCAAATAAAAAAAGAAGGAGTTTATCCTTCTTGAAAAATTATACTGATTTTTCACATATAAACAATTATTTAAGACATGTTTTAATAATCAATTCTGCAAATAATGAATTAGCCCAACAGAACCACTCTCTAGTAAACTTACTATCATCATTTACATCAAAACTTTCATGACAATATCCAGTATTGCCAGTATTATTTACAATCATTGAAATAAGTTCATTAATTTCATCAGGATCATTAGAAGTTAATGCCTGCATAGTAAGTGCTATTGGCCAAACATATTCTTTCCAAGTATGGGGTGAACCAATTCCTTTTGCCAGTTTTCCTTGATAATAATATGGATTATCTTTACTTAAAATAAATTTACGAGTATTTTGATATATTTCATCATCAATATCAGTATATTCTAGATAAGGAATTGAAAGTAAACTAGGAACGTTAGCATCATCCATTAGCACATGATTACCATATCCATCAGTTTCATAAGCATAAATTTTACCATATTTAGGATGTAAGTAAGTCCCAAATAATTCAATTCCATAATCGATTTGAAATTTTAAATCAATAATTCTTTCCTTTAAATATTGATCATGGTATATTTCATCAACAATTTGCTCTAAGTATCCTAAAACAACACTACAAAACATATTACCAGGAATATTATAATTTAAAGCACAAGCATCATCACTTGGTCTAAAAGCACTCCATGTCATTCCCGTATAACGGGTATCAAAACCATGACCATGATTTTGTAATGTTTCTGTTTTTCTTAGATTCCATTTTTTAGCCATATCTCTTTCAAATGTATATGATGATTTTTGACTATGATATTGTTCTGTTTCAATTGTATCTAAGAAAACATTAATAAAATGTAAGTATGTTTGATCGAAAATAGAAGCATCATTACACTGACGATAATATTGATATGCTAATTTGATTGGATAACATAATGAGTCAACTTCATATTTTCTTTCCCATACATATGGTTTCATGATAGTAGTATCATGATATTCTCTTATAGTATCTTCAGTGTTTAAAAAAGCATTAGCATAAGGATCTAATAAAACATAATCGATTTGGGCCTTAATCAATCCTTTGATTTTTAATCTTAGATCTTCATCATCATTAATATAGTCTAGATAATGATTTACCTGACAGCTAGAATCACGTAGCCACATAGCATTAATATCACCAGTGATAATATAAGTTTTATCACCTTCAACTTTCATACTTGTTTCTATTGTTGATAGAAAACATTTTTTAAACATTTCTTTTAACTTTTCATCTTTAATAACTGTATCTGCTTTTTCTAATAATGTTTGTATATTCATAATTACCTCCATTTTCTACCTTACCACTTATTTTATTTATGTCTATTTCTAGTAAAGTAAATTTTTTTCAGCTTATAATATATATAATTATATAGTTAAAGATACTTTGTTATCAAGATAAGCAGGCTTTTCTTTTGTTGTAAATATAATAAAAAGATATCCCAATTATTTTAGGATATCTTTTTATATAGTTGTGTTATTCAATTTATAGTTTTACATACTTTCTTTTAATATTTCAACAATTTCATCATGTGTTAAAACTTTATAACCGCCTTGGTTGATAAATGTACCATCAGCGATACCTTCAAGCATGTCTTCTTTTACTCCTAAATCAGTAAGATTCATTACTAAGCCGATTTCATTCATCCATGCTTCCATTGCATCTAAACCGGCATTAGCAATTTCTAAATCAGTTTTTCCTTCAGGATTTACATTCCAAACATTAATTGCATAACGTTTAAATTTTGGTAAACCAGCTTCCATAATATGATGATAATATGCCATTGATACTGCTGCTAATGTCATACCATGAGTAGCATCAGTATAGGCACCTACAGATTGTCCAATCATATGAACCATCCAGTCTGTTGCTTTACCTTTAGCAATCAATGTGTTTAAAGCCCATGTTGCAATCCACATAATATTGCTTCGTGCTTCATAGTTTTCTGGATCTTTAATAGCTACTTTAGAACTATTGATTAATGATTTTAATAAACCTTCAGCAATATAATCTGAAGTATTATCATCATCACCAGAGAAATATTGTTCTAAGATATGTGACATAATATCATAGAAACCAGCTACCATTTGATATCTTGGTAAAGTATATGTGAAAGTTGGATTTAAAATTGAAAATTTAGGGAAAACATTATCACCAAAAACATGTCCAATTTTTAATTTAGTTTCATGATTTGTAATAACAGCACCACCGTTCATTTCTGAACCAGTTCCAACCATTGTTAATACACAACCAACAGGAATAATTTTGTTATCAACATCTTCCATTCTTAAATAATATTTGTCCCAAGGATCTTCTTCACAATATGCTGATACAGAAACAGCTTTAGAATAATCACACACTGAACCGCCACCAACAGCTAAGATCAAGTCAACGTTATTTTCTTTTGCAATTTTACATCCTTCGTATAATTTTTCTACCGTTGGATTTGGCATTACACCACTATCTTCAAAAATATTTTTGTTATTGGCTTTTAAAATATTTACAACCTGATCATAAATACCATTTTTCTTAATTGATCCACCACCGTAGACCAGCATAACATTATCACCATATTTAGCTAATTCCTGATTTAAAAAATCTAAAGAATTTTCTCCAAAATACAATTTTGTTGGATTAGAATATTCAAAATTACCTAACATATTT
This sequence comes from Erysipelatoclostridium sp. An15, assembly GCF_002160675.1. Lineage (NCBI taxonomy): Bacteria > Bacillati > Bacillota > Erysipelotrichia > Erysipelotrichales > Coprobacillaceae > Thomasclavelia > Erysipelatoclostridium sp. An15. Next base: position 12,906 of record NZ_NFLA01000034.1, on the reverse strand, counting down.
TTATCACTCCTTTGCTTAATATTCTAGCTTCTTTCCAACAAAATAACCAATACTTATCTTTTATAATTAATTATACCTAAAAAGCATTTGCAAAAACTTTAAGTTCTATAAAAAAACCTGATTCTTGTATCTACTAGAAAACAGGCTTTTTATTTAAAACTATATTAAATTTTTTCTTCTATAAAATGATTTGGATACATATCCCAATATTTTTTAAATATTCTTTTTTCATTACCATCTAAATTAATTTGATACATTCTAAATACTACAAGAATATCTTTAGGTTGCCATCTTTCTTCATAAGAATACATATATTTCATGCCACATTTTTGCATAACTCGACCACTACCTATATTATTTTGATCACATGTAGCAGTAATAAAAGCAAACCCATCTTCCTTTAATTGCTTTAACATTGCAAGACTCACTTCACTAGCAATACCATTTTTCCAATAATCTTGATGTATACCATATCCTAAATCACCACATTTTTCGTTTAAATCAATATCTGTAACATCCACATATCCAACTACTTTATGACTATCTTTAGCCTCAATAGCATAAAAATAAGAAACTTCTTTTTGATACTCTGAATATACTCTATCTTCCAAAAATTTTTTAGTATCATCTACTGATTTACTGACAAACCATGGTAAATATGTATTTACTATTTCATCTTTTAATATTTCGTGCAAATCATCAATATCATTATCATTAAACTTTCTTAATATAAATCTTTCTGTCTCTATTTTGGGACTATTTTGCATAAATTTACCACCTTATCTAAAAAATAGCTTTTATAATAATCTTTTAAACTTTTTTATTTTTTCATAAATACTTTAAAATCAATTATATAATCTAAAGCTTTGCTAATATTAATTTTAATACCTCATACATTTTCAAAAATGAATTTAAATTCATTTTTTCTTCAGGCGTATGTGCTCCAGAACATTCAGGTCCAATAGTAATAATATCTAATTCGGGAATCAACCCTTTTAAAATTCCAATTTCCAAACCACCATGACTCGCTTGAGTTATCATATCAATGCCTAATTGTTCTTTAATAACTTCTTTTAAAATATCTCGCATGAATGAATTAGCCTCATAATTCCACCCAGGATAGTCTGATTCTATTTGTACCCTAGCATTTAATAATGATGACAAGAGTTTGATTTCATTAGTTAATTCTTCGCGAGCACTAGTTAGGGGACTACGAATTAAATAATGACATTTTATACTATTGTCAGTAAGTTCTACTTGCCCTAAATTCAATGATATTGTTGTAAGATCATCAATAACCATGCTCTTAGCTTTAAAACCATCAGGCAGTAAATAAATCAAATCAACTGCTTCCTGACTAGTTTTTTCATCAAAACTAACTGGTACTTTTTTAGATAGTTTATTTAATGAATATGTCAAATTAGGATCACTAAACTCTAATTCTGTTTTAATTTGAGCCATAGTATTTTCAAATATTTGTTGAACAACTGATAGCGAAGTATCAACAGCAAATTCTACAACACACTCTCTAGCAATGGCATTAGCTTTTAAGCCACCAACTACATTAACTAATCGTATATTAGCTTTTTTAGATAAATGTTGTAACATTCTAAAAGCAATTTTATTGGCATTTCCTCTTTCTTTGCTGATATATTTTCCTGAATGACCACCTAATAATCCCTCAATCTTTAATTTATAAGTATCCCAATCATTATTAATCAAACCAAGTTCTTTTGTTACAGTGACCCTTCTGCCACCAGATGAAGAGACACAAGTTACTGCTTCATTTCCAGTATCCATACTAATCATTCGTTTAGCACGAATTTTATCAGCTTTTAAATTTCTAACTCCTAACATTCCTACCTCTTCTTGAACTGTAAAAACACAATCAAGTGGTGGATGAGCAATGTCCTTACTTTCTAAAATTGCCAGCATATAACTAATAGCATAACCATCATCAGCACCTAAAGTAGTTCCTTTAGCATGTAAATAACCATCTTCAACATACAACTTTAATGGATCATTTTCAAAATCATGATTATAGTCATAGTCTTTTTCACAAACCATGTCAATATGTCCTTGCAACATCACCGGTGGATGATTTTCATAACCTAAAGTACCATCTTTATAAATAATGACATTTTTCATATCATCTTGAAAATATTCCAGATGATGTTCTTTAGCAAATTCAACTAAATAATTACTAATCTTTTCTTCATTAAAAAATCCTCGAGGAATTTTAGAAATTTCTTCAAAATATTTAAATATTGCGATACTTTCTGTCAAAACTGCCATAACTTTCCCCCTCATTTACCACATCTTTAATTATTTATCTTTATTAATTAATATCATTTTTTGTTTATCTTTACAATTAGGACATTTTAAATAAATTGCTCCAACATAATTATTTAAATTACCTAATATACTAAATATAGAAGGTTGACATTCGCATTTACACTTTTCACACTTAAAACAATACTTATTTTTAATATATATTGCCCGTATAAACATAAACATTATCAAAATAATTATAACTAATATTATCCACCACATATTTATACCTCCAATAATTCTATCTTTCCAAATCAACATTTTTGTAGCATATTGCTATTAATAAATAAAATACCCCCACAATTAAAAAAGTGTTCAGCCCATTAACATTAGTAATTATACTTAAAAATACAAATGAACATATTGATAAAATATTATTCCCCATATTAAATATCGATAATACCGTTGCACGATTGTCATGCAAATTTAACTGATCTATATAATTGTTTTGTAATCCCGAAAAAATATAATACGGGATCATAATAATTGTAGATATTATTGCCATCATTAATAATGCAAGAATAATATCATTTGCAAAATACAGAATTAAAAAACATATTCCACCTAGACCAAGAAAAATCTTAATATGATACTGAGTATTATTTTTGTTTAATTTACCTAAAATTTTTGATATCACCAATTGAACAAGAAAATATCCAAAAATCACCCCACTCATGAAAGATATTGCCGTTTCCACTATCCATTGATTATCATAAATTCCAAGATACATATTTTACTTTATATATCTGCATAGTATAACATAATGAATACATTCATATCAATGTTCGATTTAGTACTAGAATAATTCTAAAAACATAGTAAACTTAATAATTTTGTATATTATAATTTTTAGCTATAAATAAAAGTATTAGAACAAATGACTTATTCATTATACAATAAAAACTGAAATTGAATATTTAGAATAGTAAAAAAGAAAGTCTTATAACTAAAAATAAGAGATTTTAAAATTACTGTATTTATAAATAAAATAAGAAATCCTTTTTTGGGTTTTATTCTAAATTAATAATATTAATATTGTAAACAAAAACTATCTATATTAGTTGTTACTTTTACTATTATTGACAGAATATATGTACATAAAGTAAAAATAAACAAGATATTAACTAACTACAAATAAAGTATAATTTTTTTATATTTTGCAACAAAAACTCTTCTATAAATATTTGTATATACATTTACAAATATGCTATAATTTAAAAGTGAGAGGTAAATATAATGTCAAATAAACCAAAATATATAAAAATTATGAATGATTTAGCACAAAAAATTAAAAACAATGAATTAAAGCCTGGAGATCAAATTCCTACAGAAAAAGAATTATGTGAAATTTATGATGCTTCTAGAATGACTGTAAATAAAGCAATTATGATGCTCTGTGAAAAACATTTGATTGAAAGAATCGCTGGAAAGGGATCATTTGTTCGTGATTTCCGTACAATAAAGAATTTACAATTAGGTTCTACTGGCAGTTTTACAGAAGATATGATTTCTACTGGAAAAAATCCAGGAGCAAAACTAATAGAATATAAACTTGTAAAAGGAGAAGAAGTTCCACAAGTTCGAGATGCTTTAAAATTAACAGATGATGATTTTATTCATTATTTTATTCGTCTTAGAACAGGAGATGACTTGCCAATAGCTATTAGTTATACTTATTTATCAACAAAAGTTATTCCATCCTTAGATATTAATGTTTTAAAAGGATCACTTTATAAATATATCAAAAAACTAGGCTATCAAATCAAAGGTATTGATGCTCAATATTCTGCTGTTATGCCCACAGAAAAGCAAAAAAAATTATTAGAAATTGAAAATATTGCACTTTTTAAAAGTCAGCACATTACTTTTCTATCTGACGGTACTCCATTTGAATATATTTCAACTTATTATCGCGGTGATCAATATACCTATTCCTTAAAAACATTTTTTAAAGATGAAAAATAAAGCTTTATTCACAAAGGAATAAAGCTTTTCTTTTATCTATTTTTATATTGATCTCTTATACCGTCAAGTTTTTTACTCCCAATTCTTACATGAAATTGTGGATCTTTTGGAATATCTGGATTGATACCTAAGTCCTGTGATGCTAAACAAGCAAGAACTTGCATTGGTATTATATATTCCCAAGGAGAAAATAATGGATCTTCAATAAATTGTACAATGCAGTCTTTATCCGTTTCATGAACAATACTATCAGGTGAAGAAATTAAATAATGATGCGGTGTCCACTCTTTTAAAATTTCAATTAACTTTAACGTCCGCTCTTTATAATCACCTTCAGAACCCAAATAAAAGATATACGCACTTTCATTAATAGAGTTATAAATCCCATGAAAAAATTCTTCAATATCATAACCAGTAACACCTTGCCTTACTGTTTCTAATATTTTTAATGCACCTTCTAAAACATCTGCATAATAACCATCATAACCTACAACAATAATTCTTTTTGCTGGTAAAAATTCATCTTTTATTCTTGAATACCATTGAATTGATACATCAATAACGATTGGGATATTTTCAATAACACTAAACATCCTTTCTTTGTAACACTCAAATTTTTCTTCACTAAGTATTCCTTTTTCTAAAGCTAATTCGCTTAACATCATCATTAGAGTCACAGTACTTCCTGCATATCCTTTTGTTTTAGCTCCGCATTTTTCATTCCCAACTTCTATTTGCGTTTGAGTTTGAGCATGTTCAAAGATAAGAGCTGCTGGATTTTCTGAAACAGCAGCGGTCATTAATCCATTATTTGTAGCAGCGTCTAATCCTTCAACTGTAGATAAACTTTGCCCACCTTGCGAAATCCCAATGACTAATGTGTTTTTATTAAATACTTTTTCACTTCTTGCAAATTGTGTAGGGTACATACAAAATACTTTTATATTCAATATTTGTTCCAAATAATTTTTTGCCGATAAACCCGCATGATAAGATGTTCCTGATCCAATCAAATATATTTGCTCAATATTTTTATCTTTATAAGTTTTGATAAATTCATTAACAATTTCTTTCCTGTTATTAATGATATATGTTAACACAAGAGGTGTTTCACATATATAATTATACATATTTGTTCTCATTATAAAATACCAAGGAAAGACAATACAATACCAAGGATTAAGATTCCCCATAGTAATGTAGTACTTTTCAACCCTTTTTCCAATAGTGCATAAATAATAAATGTAAATCCTAATGGCAATATTCCATTAATAATTCCATCAAATATTTCTTGTAAAACAATTTTTGTTCCATTTAATTCAAATACAAATGGTGTTGTAATAGTTACCATAGAAGCGCACATAGATCCAACAACAATAAGACCTAAAATCTTAGCAACCTCTGTTAAAACAGCAACTATTCCTCCATTATTCATACTTGCTAAAAAAACAACTCCACTTTTATAACCAATTTTTAATCCAAAATAACGAACAATTAAATGTGGAATATTATAAATTAATAAGAATAAAATAGCTCCTAAAATACTTCCTTTAGCTGCTAAACTCGTTCCAATACCAGCACCGATAATTCTAAAAGTTCCCCAAAAAAATGAATCACCAATTCCAGCTAATGGTCCCATTAAAGCAGCCTTTACTGCATTAATTGACTCTTCGTCAACTTCTTCACCATTATCTTTTGCTTTTTTGAATTTTTCTTCCATCGCAATTGCTGCACCAGCAATAAAACTTACAATAGCTGGGGTTGTATTAAAAATAACCAAATGTCTTTTTAAAGCCTCAGAAATATCTTTTTTATCCTTATATAATTTTTTTAATGCAGGAATCATCATATAAGCAAATCCTACATTTTGCATACGTTCATAACAAAAACATGCTTGCAAAGGGAACGTACGCCAGAATGTTTTTTTATAAACATCTGGAGTCATTATTGATTCTTGATTGTTTATTTCTTTGTTTTCCATTATAATTCGCCTCCTAGATCATCTGACATTGTATCAATTGTATTATTGTTATTTTTATTAGAAATTGTATATTGATAAATTGTATAAGCAATTGCAGTTCCTACAACAGCTGCCCCTACAGTATTTACTGAAAATATAGAAGTCATTGCCCAACCAATAAAGAAGAATGCTGCATTCTTTTTATCAAACAATAATTGCATTAATATAGCAATACCCAAAGCTGGTAACATGCCACTTGCTGCATTTAATCCATCTGTTACAAATTGTGGGATCATTTTTACAAATGCACTAATGGCAGATGATCCTAAAAAAGCTCCTAAAAATACTAGCAAGAAATAACTGACAAAGAATAAAATTGCTCCTCCCCATAAAGCTTTATCTATTCCAGAAAAATCTGCATTTTCAGCAGCTTTATCTGCCATATGTACAAAATAGCCATTTGCAGTTCTAACAAAAATACCTACTAATTGTCCTAATGTTGCAATAGGTAGAGCAAGTGCTACTGCTGCTGAAACATCCAATTTTGACACGATTGAAAATGCAGTTGCTAAAATTGTTCCAGATACTGTATCTGGTGGAGTTGCTGAACCAATCCCTACAACACCCATCATAATTAATTCTAATGAACCACCAACAATGATTCCTGTTTTAAAATCCCCTAAAATTAAACCAACAATTGGGCCAAGTACTAATGGACGATCTAACATCCATATACCACCAACTCTACTATCCCAAATTCCAATACCCCCAAGTAGTCCTAATAGTATAGCTTGAACTAAACTCATATTCTCTTTTCCTCCTATTTGTTAAATGCATTTCTTATATCTTTTGTGCTTAATTTTTTAGAAGTAGGAACTGATTGCATATAAATATGGTATTCTTTTTTTTCAAGTTCATCCATCACTTGAATATCTTGATCACTCATGTATGAATTCATATCAATTTGTTTTTTTTCTTCTCCATTACGAAGACCGCCTAACAAGATATCTTTAATAGCTCCTTTTGTGTTTTCACAAATAAATTTAGCATCATTTAAATCTTTTGTAATAACCATAATTTTTCGTGCAGCATGTTTTGGATTATTAATAACATTAACAGCACCTTGCAAAGATTTCATTGAAAGAACTATGCCTGCAGGAGTTGCTAATTTAAATGCTACTTGCATATCTTTATCTGTAATCAAGTGATCATTAGCTACTAGAATAACATCTACTTTAAAATATCTTGTCCATGATACAGCAACTTGTCCGTGTAATAATCGATCATCTACTCTTAAAACTTCTATCATTTTATCTTTCCCCCTTATAAGTCATCATTATTTGATAACTCATCATTTAAATTCATGACATCATTTACTAAATAGATACCATTTCTATTTTCTTCAATTACTCCTCTAATTTTATTTTTGTTATCTTCATCATCATTAGATAATGATAAAAAAGATAAACTCATAACCAATCCTAAATTCATTCCTGTTACTACATAAACGTTTTTTCTTTGAGAGATTTTTTTAATAGCTGTTTGTGTGGTACTTCCACCAGGTATATCTGTAACAATAACAATCGGTTGCTCCTTACTAAATCCATCAATAACATTATCTAAATTATGTTCAATTTGTTCAATGCTTTGATCTAATAAAATATTTAATACTTTAAATCTATTTTCCCCGATAATTAATTTACAAGAATCTGCCAGACCAACAGCTAATTGTCCATGAGAAAATAAAATAATATTTGTCATTCTATCACCTATCCTTCTTTTAAATAACTATTCATTTTAAAATGAAATTGTGGATCACTAGGAATATTACAATCTATTCCTAAATCTAAAGAAAGTTTTCTTGCTAGAACTTGCATCGGTATAATGTATTGTAATACGGCAAACTCTTGATCATTAGTAAATGGGAAAACCAAATCTTTTGGATTGTTCGTATTTTCATGAGTAATCAAAAAATTATGACTATGTCTTTCTTCTTCAAAATAACGTTTTAATCTTAGGATACGATCATAGTATTGCCCTTTTGAACATATATAAATCATATAAGTATTTTCATCTATACAGTGATAAATACCGTGCATAAACTCTTCTAATTCAAAACCATGGACACTATAACGAACTGCTTCGCAAATTTTTAAAGTTCCTTCCATCATATCTGCTAAACAATTATCATATCCAATGACATACAAACGTCGGCATTTCATTAAGTCTTCTCTATTTTCTAAATACCATTTGGTAGTTGTTTCAGCAATATCAGGAATTGCATCCGCACTTGCTTGCATTCTATTTAGATAATCATTAAATTCTTCTTGTGTGATTTTTCCTTGTCTTAAAGCAACTTTTAAAGCAAAAATCATAAAAGTAACAATTGATCCAATATAGCCTTTTGTTTTTGGTCCAGCTTTTTCTTCTCCAATTTCTACATAAAGTCTAACATCCCCATGATGCTCAATTGTTCTTCCTTTTTCAGCAGTCATTGCAATTGTACCAAAACCATTCGCTTTTGCTTTATCAAGCCCAGCAATAGTAGAAGCAGACATCCCGGCATGAGAAAGACCCATCACTAATGTATTTTTGTTAAATATTTTTTCATCCTTAAATACAATAGGATATGAAGCAAATACTTTCATTTGTAATACTTTTTCCATCAAATTTTTGGCAGCTAATGCAGCGTGATAAGATGTACCCGATCCAATCACATAAATTTGTTCATAATTGCCATTAAAAAAGTATTCAACAGCATCTCGAAAGATTTCTTCATGGTTAGAAATAATATTTCTAACCGCTTGTTTTGATTCTAATATGTATTGATACATATCACCATAATCCTTATTCATTTTTCTATTCCCCTTTTTCATATTGTATATATATTTTAATATATGTATATACATTTGTCAACAACACTATTTTCAATTCATAAATTAAAATACATTTATATACTAAAAAAGATGCTTAGGGCACCTTAATGATATCTCCATCTAATTAAATCATGTTACACTTACATTTATAATCACTTATTTATATGGCACTATATAACCATTGAAATATAAAAATCAATCGATTAAAAAATAATTTTTTTGTTATCATTGTATTACTAAGGTAAAGCAAAGAGTTTTAAATAAAATAAATATAAACAAAAATCAGATAGATTAAATTTCTCATGTATGCTGTAAAAATTTAATTTGATATATTGACTAATCATAATATAGCGTCACTATCACAAATCCTACTATAAAAGTTAAACAAAAAAACATAACAATAAACTACATCATATTTCATTCAAATAAATAATCATAGTTTAAGTTATGCTTTTAATTTTATTTATATTTTATTTTATAAAACTAAAATATCTTAGTTTTGTCATTATTTTCCTCTTGGTTTCATTTGAGGGAATAAGATAACTTCTTGGATACTTTCTTGACCAGTTAATAACATAACTAAACGATCAATACCCATACCCATTCCACCAGTTGGTGGTAATCCGTATTCTAATGCTTCTACATAATCTAAATCCATTTCAATTCATACATAATTTTTATATATATTTTTACATATTATTTTGTATTAGTAAACGACTAAAAAAATATATAGCTTGTAGATTTTATATATAGTTATCTTATCTTGTATGCCAGAATGTATGCCACTACTTTATATTCATATTATGTGTTTATTTTAATAATTAGTACGTTTTTAATAAAGATAATAAAAGTACACATTTACTCTAATGATAAGTAAACACGATAGAAATCTATTTGCAACTTTCAAAGTCTGGTCTTATACTGTCAATATATCTAAATGTATCATTTTCATATTCAAAATGCAAAATACAACAATTAGTTAATCCACCTTGATTATTTACAACACTAGGATCCGTTACACTACTTAAAAAAGAATAACACGCTCCTCCATGCGAAACAGCAAGTACACATTGATGATCCATCTTATCCATAATTTCTTTTAAGATACCTGCCACCCTATCAACTACATCTTGAAAATACTCTCCACCATAATGTGGGAATAAATCATCATAATCAAATGACCAATCTATTTTAGGATTTAAATCTTCACTTTCACCCTCAAAAATACCAAAATTTCTTTCTTTTAGCTGTTTTAATCGTTTATATTCAACCTTATGATCAGTAACTATTTCTAGCGTATCACAACACCTCTCAGCTGTAGAACTATAATAATGATCAAATTGAATATCTTTTAAAATTTCTCGAACTGCCTTTGCTTGTTTTACTCCGTTTTCCGTTAATGGAGAATCACACCATCCTTGAATTTTTCTTCTTACATTAAATAACGTTTCTCCATGTCTCATTAAATATAGATGTTTGACCATAATAATGCCTTCCTTTCTCTCTAATCAAACCAATACAATATCGCTATTTGCAACGCAATAATAATTCATATATCTCTTCTCTTGTTAATTCTCTAGGACCTGTATTAGAAATCTCACATGTCTGAGACACAGTTCTTGCTATATCTTCCGTTAGCTCATATCCTAATTCTGTAAATGTAGTTGACAGTTGAGCCTCCTTGATTAATTCCACTAATGCCTCTATTCCTTTTAATGCTATATTTTCTTCTGAATCTTTATCATGAATTTCCATAATAACACGAGAAAATCTAGCAAACTTAGATATATCTCCCTTATAAACGGCTCTATAGTACGCCGGTTGAATAACTGCAAGTTGTTGTCCATGTGTACCATGAGAATAAGCTCCTAATGCATTTTCAATTTTATGTGCTTGAAAGTCACCAGGCTTACCAACATTAAACAAAAATGTTTGTACCAATGATGAATCCCACATTAAATTAGATCGAACTTCTAAGCTATCATTTCCATGAATCAATTCTCTCATATTGTAAATAATATCTTTCATTAAACCTTCATTCAATAAGTCTGATACATTAGTGGTTTTTCCAAAATAAGTTTCCATACAATGTGTCAAACTGTCAAATACTCCAGGCATAAATGCTTTAAGAGGAACTGTCATAATATAATTTGGATCTTCGATTACAAATTTAGCATACGGACCAGTTAACGTTTTCTTTTCATGTCTTTTTTCATATGTTACTGCTCCTAAACAATCCATCTCCGCTCCTGCTCCGGATAAAGTTAAAATGACAGCAAAATTTCCCATATTTTCTGGAATTACTCCTTTTTCTAATTGAGCTTCCCAAATATCCTCATTAATTTCAGTACCTGAGCAAATGACTTTACAACAATCGATGACAGATCCTCCACCGATAGCAAGGATTAAATCAACATTATTTTCTTTATATAGCTTAATTCCATCCAAAACTTTTTCATAAGTAGGATTTGCTGATATTCCTGGAAAATCAATAATATTCTTTCCGCATTCCCCCAAGACCTCGATAACTTCGTCATAGATACCATTTCTTTTGATTGATTCTTGACCATAAGCGAGCATTATATTCTTGCCATAATGCTTTAATTCGTCTTTAAGATATCTCTTGACACTGTTTTTACCAAAATATACCTTTACAGGCATTTGATATACAAAATCTTTCACAATATCTCTCCCTTCTATAAGGGACATATCGTCTCTTATATAAAACATAATAAGTGATATCGTGTCTCTTGTCAATTGAATTTTTTTTATTTGTTTGCTATAATCTAAAAGAAAGAGTGATGATAATGAAAAAAAACTTTATTAGAGCAAAAAGTCAAGAGAATAAAAATATACGAATACAACAAATCATGGATACTACAGATAAATTATTTTATGAAAAAACTTACCATGAAATAACGCTAACAATGATTGCCAAAGAAATGAATCTTGCAAGAGGTGGACTCTATAAATATGTGACTTCAAAAGAAGAAATTTTTTTGATGATATATTTGCAAAAGCAAGGTATAATGTTGCAAGATATTGTAAATAATTTAAGTCGTGATAAAATAAATCCTGATTCATTATCAAAAGTAATAAGTCAAACAATATATCAACATTTAGACTTTATTAAGTATCATCAAATATTAAACGCTATAATCGAAACAAATGTGACTGTTGAAAAACTTGCTGAATTCAAATTAAAATCACACAAACAAATGACCAGTTTATTTAATATATTAGAAAGAGTATTACAAAAAAACAGAATACAAATTTACGATTTATACCTAACAATATTATATCATTGTGTGTATCTATATGATCGTGTTGCCTATAATAAGAACTATGTAAAAGCAATGAAACTTGCTAATCTTGAAATAGAAAATATTGATTTTGTAGAACATCTTTCCCACTTCATACATATAATTTTTTTTAATAATTAAAGTAAATTTTTTTATTACATATACCAATACTAAATTTAAACAATAGTAAAGATCATTTATTAATATCAATATTTAATAATCAAATCTAGTTATTTGTAGTTTTCTTCTCGAATAAATCACTATCCCCCATTTCGACTATTTTTCAATATTTCTTCAAATTTTCTAGAATAATCAACTTCTCTTTTTAACATTGTTATAAAACTTTTTTTCTATTATAAAAGTTAAAATAAGATTACCCAAATTGTTGCAGATAAGTGGTTACACTTTGCATTAATCAGGGTAATCTTTTTTGATATAATTCTTTCCTGTAAAGGAGTGAATTATATTGAAT
>NZ_NFLA01000033.1:0-32893 GCF_002160675.1 Erysipelatoclostridium sp. An15 | reverse complement strand
AAATCGGTGATAACTATCAATTAGAAATGGAAGTTCCTGGCTTTGCTAAGGAAGATATTTCTATTGAATTACATGATGGATATTTAAATATCAGTGCTAAAAAATCTAATGATAACGATGAAAAAGACAATGATGGTAATATCATTCGTCGCGAACGTTATTCAGGATCTTGTTCACGTAGCTTCTATGTTGGTGATGATATCAAACAAGAAGATATTAAAGCAAGTTACAACAATGGTGAATTAATTATTACATTACCTAAAAATGCTCCAAAAGAAATTGATACGAGCAGTAAATATATTCCTATTGATTAAAATCCGGTTTAAAAACCGGATTTTTTCTATATTAGTGAGATAATATAAATAATGATAATTCCAGATAATGGTAATAATGATAAAATAAAAATATTTAAAAAGTTATAACTAAAATAGTTGTTAGTAAAAATATTTATCAAAAATAAAATTATATAAGCTCTAATGATTACATAAATAATTTGTTTCATAAAAAAACACCTCATTAAATTGTATGAGATGTTTATATTTTTTTTCTACCTTCTAATGATTTTAATAATGTTAACTCATCAGCATAATCAATATTACTTCCTATTGGAAGACCATTAGCAATTCTACTAGTATTAATATTTTTCTTGGCTAATAACTTGGCTAAATAAAGAGCTGTTGTCTCTCCATCTCTAGTAGGATTAGTAGCAATAATTACTTCTTTAACATTATCATCTAAGCGATCAAATAATGAAGCAATATTTAAGTCTTCGATTGTTTTACCTTCCATAATCGATACAGAACCATGTAAAACATGATATAAGCCTCGATATTCTTTTACTTTTTCCATTGCAAAGACATCTTTAGGATCTTCAACTATACAAATAGTAGATTGGTCACGATCAGGATCTAAACAAATATCGCAATATTCATTTTCGCATATATGACCACATTTTTTACAATAATGAATTTTATCTTGAATTGTTGCTAAAGCCTCAGCAAATTCATCAACATATTTTTTATCCATAGATAAAATATGATAAACTAATCTTTCAGCACTTTTACCGCCAATTCCAGGCAAACGTTTAAAACAATCTACTAAATCCTGAAATGCTTGTGGATAATTCATAAGTACCTCCTATTCTTCAAATTCAACTAAATCACCAAACAGTTCAACTGCTAAAGCCTGCGCATCATTTAATTCAGGCTGATTATCTTCTACATCACCAATATGATGGAGAACAATTGGCTGTGGTTTTGGTAAAGTTCCAGAGCGCATCATTTTAATATATGTATTTCTAAGTTCTGTCCAATTACTACTTTTTACAGCAATAAAATCATAACTTTCACCTAAAACTTCTGTTAAAAACTTCTTCAACTGATGATAGTTTCTAGTTTCGTTTACTTCATTAACATTTGGCTGATGTTCAAAAGCAATAATAATACCACCTTCACAAGCAGCAACCGGAGTTCCATCGCAAAGCATTGAAGCAAATTTTGCTGTATTTAAATTAAAACGATAACGAGCAATTACTGACCATTTTTCTTTAATTTCATTTAAAACAGTTCGTTTTGCTTGAACTAAAATATTTAATATGTCATCAAATGATACTTCAACATTAACTATTTCTTTCTTTTCTGTTTTTACAGGTTTATTTTCTACTTCTATCGATTCAATTGGATTATTAACTTCTTCACTATATGTTAAATCTTCAGGATAATAATCAGGCTCATTAATAGGTTCATTATAATATTCGTCTTCTTGGATATCAATAATTGGTTGCTGTTGTACATTATTTTGATTATCAATACCTGCTTCTTGTTGATTATTATTTTGAACATCAGCAGATATATTTTCTTGAATATCATTTTCAACTACTGATGTCATTTTTGAAGTATGATCAACGTGTAAAACAGGTGTATTTTCTACATTAATTTTATTTTCATCTTTGACTTTATTACAAATTTTAAGCATTGCTAGTTCAAAATATGTATTAGCATTAACTGATTGACTATAATGTGAACTAGCATCAATTAAAATATCAATGATTTCAAATGCTTCTTCTACTAGAATATATGGTGCTAAATTATCAACATCTTGTTTAGTTAAGACAAATAAAATAGAAATATCCTGAGTATTTTTATAAATAATAATATCTTTTAAAACGTCAATTAAATCAAACGTTAATCTTTTAATATCTATACTACCGCTTAGCATGTTTTCAAGTGACTCTAAAACACCCTTGATATCTTTAGATAATAATTGCTTAATAAACTTAATTTTATTATCCATTGATAATAAGCCATATACTTCATTTACGTTAGCGACCGTAAGTTCATTATTAAAAGCTAAACACTGCTCTAAGATACTTAAAGCATCACGCATTCCCCCATCAGCTAGTTTTGCAACTAATTCTAAAGCTTTAAGATCATATTTTTTTTGTTCAGATTTTAAAACAAATTCTAATCGCTCAACGATATCATGATCATCAACTTTTTTAAAATCAAAACGCTGACATCTAGAAATAATAGTTGGCAAAATTTTATGAGGTTCTGTTGTCGCTAAAATAAAAACAATATGTGCAGGTGGTTCTTCTAATGTTTTTAATAAAGCATTGAAAGCTCCTGGTGACATCATATGAACTTCATCAATAATATAAACTTTATATTTACCGTTTATAGGTGCATATTTTACTTTATCAATTAAATCACGTACTTCATCAACACCATTATTACTAGCAGCATCTATTTCAATAACATCAGGATGCTCCCCTGCAGTTATAGCCTTGCAATTAGGACAATTGTCACATGGTGGATTTTCCCCGGTACAATTTAAAGCTTTTGCTAATAATTTAGCGATAGTTGTTTTTCCGGTTCCACGAGGACCAGCAAACAAATAAGCATGACCAATCCGATTTTCTTTAATAGCATTTTTTAATGTTGTAACTATATGTTCTTGTCCCGCAACTTCTTCAAATGTTTGAGGTCGATATGACCGATATAAAGCTTTATATGACATCACTAATTCACTCCTCACTTTTACCTATTATACTATATAATCGATAAAAAAAGGATAAAATTATTAACTTTTATCCTTCTTTCGTTTATTTTTAAAATAATCTTTAATTACTTTAGAGCACTGTTCTTCTAAAATGCCAGGTATAATTTTTGGATGATGGTTGACAGGCTTTTCACTTTGATAAATACTCGTTAAAGCTAACCACCTTGATTCATAGGCTCCAAAAACAACTTTCTTTATCCGACTATTTATTATTGCCCCAGAACACATTACGCAAGGTTCTAAAGTTACATATAAAGTACATTCATCAAGATACCATGAATCTAACTTTTTACAAGCTTCTTCAATTGCTAAAATTTCTGCATGAGCTGTAGCTAATTTGCTAGTTTGTCGTAAATTATGACTACTACTAATAATTTGATTATCTTTAACAATAATAGCTCCCACAGGCACTTCATCTTTTTCAAGACATTTTAAAGCTTCCAAATATGCAATCTTCATAAATTCAATATCTTGATCCATAATTTTTCTCCTTTATACAAAAAACCACTACACATAGACGGTTATTCTTAATGCTGCTACCTTCCGGTCCTGACATGGTTCGAAGCCGCCTATTGTAATGGCAAATATGATTATATCTTATCTATTAAATAATTTCAATCATTTTTATTATTTATTTATTAAATGTATATTATCATTAACTATAAAAATAAGTTTTACATAGCTTCATTTAATAATAATTGTTTTTCATCATTATCATTAAAAGCGATTTTCTTCAATCCTGGTTCAAACCATTTAGTAAAAAGACCAATTAATTTTCCTGTTAATAAAGCTGAAATCAATGTTCCTTCTCTAATTGCTGTTACTCCGCCTAAGAAAATTAAAGAAATGATAACACCAATTAAAACAAATAAGCAATCACAAATAATTTTAATTTTAGAAAAAGGCATATTTAAACGTTCACTAAGTGCTAAATTTAATCCTTCTGGAGCATTAGGAACAATATCCATAATAATATATATCGTTGCTCCAAAAGCACATATTATTCCTAAAATCATTAAAATAAATTGACTTGTATATGTTTGCGGATTTAAACCACTTAACATTTGACCAGTGAAGTCAACAAAAAAACCAAATGCAAAACTAAATGGTGCTTGTAATAAATTCTTTTTCTTAAAATTTTTTTTTAAAACCAAAATTTGAATTAATACAAAAATTACATATGTAACAATTGTAATTGTTCCTAAACTAATATTAACTGCCTCACTTAATGGTAAAGTAAATGCAGAAACTGGTGAAATTCCTAAACCAGAAATTATTGATAAATTAATTCCAATTGTAATAATAAATAAGCCTATAAAATATAATCCAACACGATTTACTAATTTCATTTTTAACCTCCTAATCTAATAAAAAAAGTAGGTACCTATTTGACACCTACATCATATCGTTAATATTTAATTATGTCTAATACTTATTTTTTATTACTAATTATACATTAAAAGCATTGATGATTATTATTTAATCATATTTTTTCGATCAAATTCTTCCATTTCTTCTTTAGTAACAATCGCATCCTGACATCGTCCACAATCACTACAACCATTACATATCAGCCTTGAACCACATTCTTTACACTTTTGACGATAATGCATTATATACTCATCTTTAGTAAGATTGAATTTAATTGGTTTACCGTAATTTTGAAGTTTTGATTTATAAGCTAATTGACTTTGTTTAGCTTTTGAAGGAATACAATATCCCTTGTTATTTTTTATAAAATAGGTTCCTGTTTCAATAAAACAAAATTTTATATTCCTTTTTTTAGCCTGTTTATATAAATCTAAAACCCACTCATAATGGCATGGCCGACTACCTTCATAATTTTCGCCACCAACAATGATTTGTTCAATTCTATCAAAAGATAAATATTTAGAAATATCTATCGGTCCAAGTAATGGCGCACACATAATTCCTAAATGTTTAGCTGGCAAATCTAATAAAATAGGTATACGTTGATTAGCCCTTTTTTGGTTTTCACAAGTAACATTCAAAATAACATTTTCATAACCATCCTGCCAATCACTTGGAAGACACTCTTTAATTCTTTCAGCCCTTTTAGTTAGAATAAAAAACTTAACATCACTTCTTTGTTTTATAATCTGCCATACTTCATCACGCCACTTATCAGCTTCTTCAAGAAAAAAATCAGAAGCCATGCAAATTCTAATTAATTCACCGCTTTTTATCTTATACTCACCTTTACTATTTTTACTTAATGGATAATAAAAATTTTTAGTTTTATAAATATTTGAACCATCTTTGTCATATTTTTTATCCATATAAAACATATAACAATTTAAGCATCCTTCACTTATCTTTTTACATCCATGCCAAGGATTCCAAATATCATGCAAATAGCATCACTTCCTTTTATTAAATAACTTTTTCATGATACAAAGCTTTTAAAATGCCATCATTTTCAATTGTATCAGTAACATAAGTTGCTTTTTCCTTTAAAACATCAACAGCATTTCCCATCGCAATACAATGACCAGCCTCCTTAAACATAGCTTGATCATTATAACCATCACCAAAAGCATATGCTTGATCTTTAGAAATTTCAAAATATTTCAATAAATAAGCAATAGCACTTCCTTTATCAAAACAAATTGTTGAACAATCACAAGAACCAGTACCACCATGATCATTTATTATCAAATCATCTTTAAATTCTGCTATTAATTGATCACGTTGTTTAATATTTTGATAAAATAAATCAAATGTATAAAAATCCTGATCAAGTTTTTGCTGGCTAATCTTATCATCACCATATTCTTTTTTAGATTCTTCAATTTGCTTTTGATTAAGATTAAAAGCATACGCTTTTTCATCAGACATAAATAATGCCCCACAATTTAATTTACTAATCTTATTTTGATAATAATTCAAATCACTTTCACTAAGTACTTCACCGTGTAATTTTTTATCTTGATAAATTATATATCTTCCATTACATGTTACATAACCACTTACTAAATCTTTAAACATATTTTTAGCATAAAATGGTGCTCGTCCTGTACAAATAAAGACTAGATATCCCTTTTCTTTAAGTTTTTTTAGGGCTTCAATATTACCTTTAGGAATCACACCTTTAATAGCTAAAGTACCATCAATATCAAAAAAAAATATCTTTTTCATTTTTTCCTCCATTTCAAATCATATATTTTTACACTAACTTCTTAAATATTATTTAAACAAATTATAATTAAAAATAAAAGATACTAAATTAAAATAATAGTGCTCTTTAAGCACTATTATCATAAATATAAATTCATTAATTGAGCATCATAATATTCATCATCGATTTTAAAATAATTTTCATATATTCCAATCGTTTCAAAACCAAATTTTTCATATAATTTAATTGCATTTTCATTAGTAGTAATAACTTCCAATTCAATAATTTCAATATCATTTTCAATAGCATAACCAATAGCCGCAGCTAATAAAGAACTACCAATACCTTGATGCCAATATTCTTTTAATACTGAAATACCTAAATTACTACGATGTTTAATTCTAGCTTTAGATTCACCAGATAAACTTACCATCCCTACTATCTTATTTCCATCTTTAGCAAGGATCATAACCGAATTAATGCTATTATGAATTTCATTTATTAACTGCATTTCTTGTAATTCATTAATTTCTAATTCATTTTTGCCAAAAGTTAAGTTATTAGTTTGACTAGCAATAACATTTAAATATCCTATTATATCTTTAGCATCTAAACTTGTTGCTTCATAATAATCGATTTCCACAATTTTTCTCCTTGTATAATTATCTTTTTAATTGCCACCTGCTTATAAACTGCATTAAAACATAAGCAATTAAAGCAAAACCTAAAATAATTATAATATCTATAAAGATTGGAAGCAATGACTCTAAAGTAAAGCTTGTTAGTTTTACAATCTCGTTATTAGCTTTAATAAACCAATACGATGGTAAACATTTACCAATAGTTAATACTAACGGACTAAGCATACTTTGAGGTACAAAAGCACCACAAAGAAAACTTGAACCTAACGAAAAAACATTACCTATTCCACTTAAGATTTCACGATTACTAGTAATTTTAGTAATTAGAAAACTTAAAACTTCAATAAAAATCAATAAAGCAAATGAATTTAACACTAATAAAGCACCATTAATTGTAAACATAGCTTTTGGATAAAGAATGAAACTAATTGATATATATAACAGCCAAAGTAATAATCCTAATGTACAGTTTCCTAATAATAATTGTCGATTCATCTTTTTATAACTAATTGGAGCTATTAAATTTCTACGCATAATTTTTTCTTCATTAAAAGAAACCATAACCATAGAAATAATTACTATTGCAATTGTAAGTAACATATAGTTTAAAAAATTATAATATGTAGTTACCATAGTAAAATCAACATCACTTTTTTGCTCTAACATTGATACATCGGCCTTATTACTAAGATCTTGTTTAATCAAAGTACTTATTTGATTTTCATCAACTCCTGCTTGTAAATATAAATTAGCAGTATTTAAAAACCGATTTAATAAATTCTTACTATAAACACTATTATAAGCATCTGGTAATTCCATCGTTTCAATATCAACATTTTTACCAGCAATAAAATCATTAGTATAGTTTTCAGGGACGATCATAATATAATCAACTTTACGATAAAACAAAGCATCACGTAAAGCTTCTTCATTATCCTGCAATTCAACTAAATTACCATTATCACCAACATAATCTTTTAAACTGTCAATTAACCAGGTATTACTATCATGATTGATGATAGCAACATTAATATCTGTTGCCTGATAATCAATAGATGATGAATTAAATGTTCCTACAAAAATTGTCATTACTAAAAATATTACAGTATATAAGAGGATAAGCGGTGTATACGTATTAGCAACTTTTAAATATTTTTTAAATACTATCATACTGTTTCCTCCGTGCTATTATTAATGAACCTAATAATAATATTAAACCTATTATAAATAAACAGATCATGTTGGTTGTATAACGATTTAAATTATCATAATAATATAAAGCATATAAGCCATCAGTGATTAAATTTACCGGATTTAGGTACGAAAATATTGGTAAATTGTTTTGGATCCAGTATTTTATATCCATGATCATCATTCCGGAAAAAAATGATAATATTAATGAAAAACTAGATAAAAAGGAAATTTTATTATCTTCATTTTTAAACTTAAGAACATTTCCAGTAAAATTACCTAATGCAATTCCCGTAAAGCAACCAATTGCAATTAATAAAATTATATAACCTATTTGATTTCCAAAATTAACTTTTAATCCAAATACTAAATAGGCCATTAAAACCATCATGATTGAAAATTGAATAATAAATGATGTAATAAGACTAGATATAATTGTAACTAGTTTAGAAATCGGTGAAATATTAATTCTTGTTCCCTGTCTTGATAAATTAGCCTCAATTTGGCTATTAGCTCGAAGTCCACAAAAACTAGCATTTAAACAATTCATCCCTATTAACGTATAAAAATAAATAACTGTTGAATCAGTATTTTTACCAATATCAATTTGTTTAAAATGATTTTGATTTAAATCAAGCTGATTTAAAATATTATTATAAATTATATCTGGATTAATTGAACCAATATTATTTATTGTACTTTGTAAACTCAAATATTCATTAATAATACTTTCTAAAATCGTTTCATTAATACCACTATCATTAACAATCAATTCAATACTACTATCAATTAAATAATAACCACTTATCTTTTCATCTTTTAATAACTCTTTAGCATCAGACAAATTTGTTATTTTTAAATTAATTAACTTATTATCATCCTGATCTAAAGATTGTAAAATTTCTTTAAAACCATTATTTTCTTGTTTTTCAACTAAAGCAACATCAACAGCATCAAAATTTTCACTACTAGTTAAATTAGAAAAAGCTAGATTGAAAAATGTTGCTAAAATAATTGGAAAAACTAACGTCCAAAAAATAACAGTTCGATTACGTAATAATGTTTTTAACTGATACTTAAAAAAATGAATAAACATTAATCTCTTAACTCTTTTCCTGTTAGATTTAAAAAGACATCATTTAGTGTTGGACGTTCACTAAATAAGCTAGTATAACTAACATTATTTTTTCTAAGATAATCAATTAAATTTTCTAAATTTCCTTCTTTGCTATAATAAGCAATATGAACAATGTTATTATTAGTAGTAACATCAATAACATTTTTATTTTCTTTTATTTGCTTAATAAAACCATTATTAATTTCATTTAACTCAATAGTAATTTTCTCTCCTAAACTAATCATATTTTTCAATTCATCAACACTACCAGAAGCAATTATTTTACCTTTATCAATAATTACAACTCGATTACACAACTGTTCGACTTCTTCCATATAATGAGTTGTATAAACAATTGTTGCCCCATCATCATTTAACTTTTTAATTCCTTCAAGAATACTATTACGACTTTGAGGATCAACAGCTACAGTCGGTTCATCTAAAAATATCAATTTCGGTTTATGAGCAATACCACAAGCAATATTCAATCTTCTAAGTAACCCGCCACTTAATTGTTTTGGTTTAAATTTTACAAATTCATTTAAACTAACTAAATCAATTGCTTCTTGAACATATTTAGCTCTTATTTTTTTATCTTTAATATATAAACCACAAAAATAATCAATATTTTCTTTAACACTTAGTTCTTCAAAAACTGCGACATCTTGAAAAACAACACCAATTTTTCTTTTAATTTGATATGCTGATGGTTTCATTTCTTGATTAAAAATCATAATTTTTCCTGAATCATATTTCAATAACGATAAAATAGTATTAATACAAGTCGATTTTCCACTACCATTTGGCCCTAACAAACCTAATATTTCACCTTGATAAACATCAAGATTAAAATCATCTAATGCGATTAAACTTCCATAGCTTTTTGTTAGATTCTTTATTTCAATTACTTTTTCCATCACTTCTTCCTCCTGCTTTTAATATAGCTATTTTTAACAGTTTCCTCCACCAACTGGAAGTTACATCTTAGCAACTATTAGTTTATTTTATAGTTGCCTTTAATTTTTCATTAATTTTTTTAGCGTCATCTTGATTTTTTATAAATACAACTGTTATTACAAAAAAATAAACCGCAATGGACATAATTAAAATAAAAATAAGACGTTCAAATTCAAAAATAGCATTATTGTATCCTAGTAAATAATTAGCCAAAGAAACAATCACAAAAATACTTAAAATTGATAAAACTGAAGTTAGCCAATCTTTTAAATCTTGATAATGGATAATATGAATTAACACATTAACCAATGCACAAATAGCAAATATAATTAAAATCAAATTATTACTCATTGTCGTATCACTTAAATTGCATAATATTGCCTGTCCTATCATTACAAAGGTATAAGAAATACAAGTTGTCGTTAAATATAGTCTTATCATCTTTTTTAATTTCATTTTATTCACCTACATTCCAAACTTCTTTTTAAAATCATTTACATAATGACGAGTAATAATTACCCGTTCATTATTTATTAAAGTTGCTTCATAACGACCATTTAAATATGCTTTTACACTTGCTAGTTTTCTTAAATTTAAAATAATAGACTTACTTATTCTAATAAAATAACGATTATCCAATTTATTTTCTAATTCATATAATCTTGAATTAGTTTCATACACTTTGTTTTTACAATAAATAAAAATATGATCCTCATTAGCTTCTAGATAATAAATATCTTCAATTTTTATTTGATAAGTTCGATCATTTAACTTTCCAATCAAATATGGCTTATCTTCAAATAATGAAACGATTTGTTTAATATTATCATCTATTTTTTTACACTTAATGATTATTTCTAATTCATTATTATCATTACAATCAATAGTTACTTTCATAGTATCCTCCTTTAATGATAGATTATCATATTGTTTTTAGGATAACTATTAAATTTAGGTAAAATGCATATAATTTAGTTAAAATGCTTAAAAAATATTATAATATAAATGCAACATTATTTTGAAAGGAGCTAATCTATGAATCTTCGCCAGCTAGAATATTTTATTGCTATTAGTGAAACAATGAATTTTACTAAAGCAGCCAACAATCTTTTTATTTCTCAAACAGCTCTTACTAAACAAATAAAATCTTTAGAAAAAGAACTAGACACGCTTTTATTTAATCGTGATAGTAAACAAATCTCATTAACAGATTCAGGAAAATATTTTTTAATAGAAGCTAAAAAATAATTAACCAGGTCAATTTATCAAAAAACAACTTTATTAGCTATCAACAAGGAATAACAGGTAATTTAAAAATTGGCTTTTTAAAAAATTTAGATCCTACTTTATTAGTTAAGATTATTTCTAAATTAAATAAAAAATATCCCCTTTTAACAATAGAATTAAATAGTTATTCTAATCATGAACTTTATCAACAATTAGAAAGTGCCACTATCGATCTAGCATTAACTATGTCTAACCATGATCCCCGTTATCAACAGATTTTGATCAATAAATACCCCTTGGTAGTATTAGTAAATAAAAAAAGTGAATTAGCCAAGAAAGATAAACTACATCAAAGTGAACTTAATAATATTCTTTTTGATGTTCGTAAAATTGATAATCAAAATAAGTTTCCTGAGTTTGAAGGAAATTTATTAAAAATAGCCTGTAATCAAGGCTGTGCTATTCTTCATGCCTTTGTTAAAGACAATTGTTATAACCAATACATTAAAGCAATTCCTTTAGAGCCAGTAATTGAAGAAGGCATCTACTTGGTTTATGATAAAAATAATCATAATCCAGCAATTAATAGTTTTATCTTTTTAATAAGAACTATAATTCATAATTATATGTGATTATATGTAATATTATTCCTATAAGTTAATAAAATGATATAATTATTTTAAGGAGGAAAGTAAAATGAATAATCTTTTAGTCACTACTAAAAACACTGCTTCTAAAAGCAAAAATATTATGATTATTATAAGTATTGTTTGTTTAGCATTTATCATATTTTTTTTAGTGTCATTAGATGTTTTACAAGATATGGGAGAAGAATTATTCAATAGTAGATTTATAGGTTTTTTTATTGCTCTTTTATTAATTGTTTTCTTTTTATGTATTATGATTTATGGCATTGTAATTATTTTCTTTGGATCAAAATCTTACCTAGATGTTTATGAAGATCATATTGCTGGTAAAACAGCGCTTTCTAAAAGAAATCCTAATGAGCCAATGCAAGATTTTTATCTTAATTATAATCAAATATTAAATGTTTATGAAATGCAAAATCGAATTATTATTGATACAGCTACACGCTCATATGAGGTTTTAGCTACTATTAATCGCCAAGAAGCAATTGTACAAATTAAAAATCATATAAAAATAGCCAGTAGATAACTTATCTATTGGCTTTCATAATTTTCTATTAACCATTTTGCAACACCATCTTGATCATTGCTTTTAATTACTGCTGTAGCTTTTTCCTTTAATTTTGAAACAGCATTTTCCATAGCATAACATTGATCAGATATTTCAAACATCGGAATATCGTTTATAGCATCACCAAAAGAAATAACTTCATCACATCCTAAAATTTCTTTTAATTTTAAAATAGCATTTGCTTTAGATGCTGATTTAGGCATAATTTCTAACCAGTATTCTTCACGGTATATTTCTTGTTGAAAAGTGATATTATAATCAGGATAATTTTTTAACTCATTATAAATTGGTTCTAATCTTTCTTTATCATTAATAATCGTAAAATAAAATATGTCACCTTGATATAACTCATCACCATTATTAGTAAGATTCATTCGATAATCATTTTTACGGTTATTTAAATAATGTTTAGTCCCAGGATGTAAATCTTCATTAATAATAGTTACTCTTTCTCTATCATTAACAAGAGCATATACCATTGGTTTAATGGAATATTTATCCATAATCTGTTTTACTAAACTAACCTGATCATTATTAAAAACATTTTTATGAATAATCTTTCCAGTTTCTCCATTAACGATAAATGTTCCATTATAAATAATTAATGGTAGATTTTTGGTTAAACCTTTAGTAACGGGAGCAGCTGAAACTAAAGAACGAGCAGTAGCATAAGTAAAAATCATTCCTCGTTCAACTAAATCGTTAATTGTTTTAATTGTATAATCACTAATATATCCTTGACTATTCAATAATGTTCCATCTAAATCACTAATATATATTCTTTTCATATAGTTAAAAAGATAACTATTTAGTAGTTATCTTTTCCTTTCCACCCATATAAGGTTGTAATGCTTTTGGTATATTTACACTACCATCTTCATTTAAATTGTTTTCAAGGAAAGCAATTAACATTCTTGGTGGTGCCACAACTGTATTATTTAAAGTGTGAGCAAAATATTTTCCTTCTTTACCTTTAATTCTAATATTTAAACGACGAGCTTGAGCATCTGTTAAATTTGAACATGAACCAACTTCAAAATATTTCTTTTGACGTGGTGACCAAGCTTCAACATCGATACTTTTTGATTTTAAATCAGCTAAATCACCAGAACAACATTCTAATGTACGAACAGGAATGTCTAATGATCTAAATAAATCAACTGTATTATTCCACAATTTATCAAACCACATTTTACTATCTTCAGGTTTACATACAACAATCATCTCTTGTTTTTCAAATTGATGAATTCGGTATACACCACGTTCTTCAATACCATGAGCACCTTTTTCTTTTCTAAAGCATGGTGAATATGAAGTATAAGTATATGGTAATTTTTCTTCATCAATAATAGTATCAATAAATTTACCAATCATTGAATGTTCAGAAGTACCAATTAAATATAAATCTTCCCCTTCGATTTTATACATCATGCTATCCATTTCTTCAAAACTCATAACTCCAGTTACAACGTTGCTACGAATCATATATGGTGGTACTACATAAGTAAATCCTCGATCAATCATAAAATCACGAGCATAAGATAAAACTGCTGAATGTAAACGAGCGATATCACCCATTAAATAATAAAAACCTTGACCAGCAACACGACCGGCTGCATCCATATCAATACCATCAAATTTTTCCATAATTTCAGTATGATAAGGAATTTCAAAATCAGGAACAACAGGATCACCATATTTAGTGATTTCTACATTTTCACTATCATCTTTTCCTAATGGTACTGTTTCATCAATGAAATTAGGAATTTTCATCATAATAGCTTTTAATTCATTACCATATTTAACTTCTAATTCTTCTAATTTCTTTAATTCATCAGCCATTTCATTTACTTGTTTTTTATTATTTTCAGCTGCCTCTTTATTACCTTCGCGCATAAATTTTCCAATTTCTTTAGACAATTTATTACGAACACTTCTTAGTTCACTTGCTTTAGTTACAACTTCACGATAATCTTTATCTAATTTATATGCTTCATCTACTAACCCAATCTTATCATCTTGGAATTTCTTTTTCATGTTTTCTTTTACTAAGGTTGGATTTTCTCTTAATATCGCAATATCAATCATTTTATATCTCCCTTACTTATTCTTATTTTCTAAAATTATACAATAATTATTTATCATATTCAATTGCTTTCATTGTATCTATTTATAATCATTATTTCCCAGGGAATAGCACTTATACCAATATCTATGGTATAAAATCGAGATTGTATTAAAAGATTTCAAATTACTATATAACTATTCTCCTATTAATACTAAAAAAATAATTAGCATTTTTAACTATCTAATTTTATCTTAGAATGCAAAGGATCATTTTAAAACCAACTACATAATATTAATCTAATGATATTATATTCAAAATATAGTTTACATAGATATATTTGTTTTGATGCAAAATAATGAAAAGTCGCGTAAGATATTATTAGAATGTAATTTAATAAAAAATAACACTATCTATAATTATGAAAGGGAAATAATCATGTTTGAATATGAAAAAACAGAATTAGATCATAAATTACCAATAAAATTAATTGATATATATTTTGAAGATCATCAAACCAAGACAGCAAAACATTGGCATAACAGTATTGAAATTCTAATACCTGTATTAGGTGATTTAATACTTTATCTCAATACCCAAAAATTAACGATACCAGCAGGAAGTCTTTATATTATTAATTCTCAGGAGTTACACGGTATGCATCATAGTAAAAGTACAGAAATCTATAAAGGTTATGCCTTACAAATAAACTATGAGTATCTTCATTATTATTTTCCAGAAATAGATAATTATTATTTTTTACAACCTGATAAAGAACATCGAAGCAAAATTTTAAATGATATTTTTCACATCATCAATGCTTATGATAATCAAAATAAATTTGTAAATATGAAAATTCATAGCTATTTGTTAGATATACTCTATATCATGTGTTCAACTGCAATTATTAAAAAACAAGATATGCCTTATGAAATTAACTCAGTCCATGATAAAAGAATTATTCAAATGACTAAATACATAGAAGACCATTATGATGAAAAATTAACTATTGGCAATATTGCAGAACACTTTAACATGTCATCTGGATATCTTTCTCAATATTTTAAAACATATTTAAACATGACAGTTAAAGAATATATTAATTCCATCCGTCTTGAAAAAGCTCATAAAGATTTATTATATACTGAATATTCACTACTTGATATTGTTATCCAAATTTAAAATCATTTATTAATGATTTTAAAAAGAAATATAAGCAAACGCCTGCTAAATACCGTAAAAATATACGAAAACAACCTCAATAACCTAAGTTTTTGACCCTTTTGAAAGCACTTTGAATTGTATAATAGATAGCGAAAGGAAGGTTTGAAAATGAAAAAAATTTTAAGTTTTTTCGTTTGTGCCATGATGATGTTTTCAACAATATCTAGTATTAATGCAAAAGATAATGTAAACATAACTGGTACATACGATATTTATGTTGAAGGTTATGATTGGGGTTGTGCAACTAGAACAATCACTTTAACTTTATCACAACCTCTTGATAATGTAACAACTGAAACATTTAATGTTGTTGAACACTCTGAAGGTTTTAATTTTGAAACAAATACTATTGAACCAAAAAAAGAAACTAGAGTAGTAGAAAATGTAATTACAGAAGGAAATACAGTAGTATTAACTCTTGCAGTTTCTCCAACTGTTAGTTCACCAGTTGTTTGGTCATTAACAACTCAATATAATACATATGTTAAAGATTATTATTTTGATATCACTTTAAAAGATGAAAGTGTTACATCTAATGGATTACCTGTTCAAGATATTACAATTGATCGTAATTATACAAATAAAACTACTGCTGCTGATAATTTTGCAGTAGATACTTATCAAGCAAGTGATGGTGTTAGCTATGATTATGCTACTTATACACCAGCAACTGATAGTGATACATTAGTAGTCTGGTTACATGGTTTAGGTGAAGGTGGTGCTTATGCTACAACTATCTCAGATAGAGAAACTGATCCTTATATTACATTATTAGCTAATAAAGCAACAGCTTTAGCTGGTGAAGAATTCCAAAATACTATTGGTAATGCTCATATTTTAGTCCCACAATGTCCTACATATTGGATGGATAATGATGGAAAACAAAGTAATTTTAACAATGGTAGTATAAGTGCTGATGGAACTTCTTATTATCAAGAATCATTACATGAATTAATTGCTGCATATAAAGAAAAAGTTGGAGCTACAAAAGTTGTTATTGCAGGATGTTCAAATGGTGGTTACATGACATTATTAATGGCAATGGCATATCCTGATGAATATGATGCAATTGTGCCAATTTGTGAAGCAGTTCCTGATAAATTTATTAGTGATGAACAATTAGAAGGAATTAAAGATTTGCCAATGTATTCCATTTATTCAAAAGATGATACAACAGTTGATCCTGAATTACATGAAATACCAACTATTAATCGTTTAAAAGAAATGCAAGCATCTAATTTACATGTTTCAACAACAGATCATGTTATTGATATGTCTGGATTATATACAGATGAAAATGGAAATCCTTATCAATATCAAGGATATTGGTCATGGATTTACTTCTATAATAATGATGCAAGTTGTGATGAATGTGGAAAAACAGCCTTTACATTTATTAAAGAAGCTATAAATGTATCCAAGTAACAGATCCTGAAACAACACCTCCTGTAACAGATCAAGAAAAAACTGCTGTTAAAACAGGTGATGATGCACCAATTTATGATTATCTAACTATGGCGTTATTATTTGCTGCAGGATTTGTATATTTAAACAAGAAAAATGCTTAAAACTCAGTGTTAAAACTATTAATTTTTTAAAACAATCATAATAAATAAATACCTATAAAAAAGCTGTGCTTTTACTATAGGTACTTTTTATTGCCATCATTTAATACTATTTACATATAAAAATATTTTTTCTTTTTTATTACCTCGGAAATAAAATATACATCTTATTAAAAATTCTTTTAATTTTAATATCTAGTTATACAAATAATATCACATAACTTTATGATAAAATAATTAAATAGATAAATTGTCCAAAGTTTAGCATTATAAATTTGGACCGATTTGGACCGATTTGGGCCGATTTGGACCGATTTGGACCGATTTGGGCCGATTAATTCAAAAACAATAATAATGTTACTTCTTATTTAACTTATAGATTGTTGCCCTTCCTTTTCCTTCCATAGTTATTATCCCAGATTCTCTCATTTTTCTAGAAAAAGTTGTTGCTTGTTTTTTAGTGCATCTACATAATTCACGAATCGTTTCATTATTTATACTATCATGAGTCAATAAATACTCTATAATTAAATCTTTTGATTTTAAATATGTTACTGTTTTATCCTGAGTATATTGAACATCAGATTTTACCTTATGATATGAACTTGGCGTCATCATATACACTCGCCCAGATAATTCAATTAGCTTATACTTTTCTAAATTATTAAGAGCATGTTTAACTTCATTTTCTGATTGCTGCGTAAGTTTTTTTGCTGTTGATAGATTTATTGTCTTATTTTCAAATAAATACCTCAATATCATCAATTCGGATAAAGAAAATGTAATCATATTTTTATCTTGGGTTTCAGTTATAAACTTCACGAACTCTTCATCTTCTAATACGCTATATAATGTTAATCTAATAGCGTCATTATAAACTGTATATTCAGGATATGGTTTTCCCATAGAAACCATTTCTCTATACATAATATCAATACCCTGACCAGATCTTTGAACATAACGTAGTCGTTGTAGTGTTTCAGCTATTAATTTATTTCTCGGTAACGAAGGATGAGTAATAATATTATCTGCTGTAATATCAGCCATAAATCCTCCTGGACTCTCTATAACTAATTTATCAGAATAATGCTTAACATAGATGGAACCAGGAGAATCATAACGGCGATGTGTATATGCATTTAATAAAGCTTCTTGAAATACTTTTTAAGAAAAATCATAAATTTCCAACCTAAACAATCCTATCTGTATATTAATCAAACTATTATAATCTTGAATTTTTTCTGTCAATCTATCTAATACAGAAATAATTGGCATTTTTAAGTCTAATCTATTATCGTATTCATCACGATTATTATCGTTATAATGTAAATAAATACATTCTGCCTGAGGCAAATATTTTTTTATAGATTCTTCCTTTCCTACAAAAAGCATACCAGCAACATTTAATTTTAATCCATTGTTAGTATCAATCAATAGTGATAAATCTTTTAAAAAAGATATATCATCTAATTCTACTAAAGTAGATTGCTTATCTCTAATTTTTAATTTTTCTTTTAATTTATAAACTTCTAAAATATTAATATCATCAATTGTTGATTGTTCTATAATTTGAGCAGAATAATCTGTACTTATACTAAAATCTTCTTTAATCCCAGTAGGATTATACGGCTTTGAATTCTTACCTAATCGTTTATAATATTCTCCAGAAGTTGTACCACATAATTGCATTCCTTTTTCTACTTTAATAACAATTACATCTTTATCATTTATGCGTATAGTCTCAGCTTTAGTAAATATATTAGGTATTGTTCTATCATAAATACTTTCCACAATATTTTGCAAATCATAATTTTTACACCCTGTTATGGTCTTATCATCTTCAACACCAATTAACAAATATCCGCCATTAGAGTTTGATAAAGCTACAATTTCTTTCACACATAATTTTATAAGTTTTTTAAAATCAGGTATTTTGACCCACGATTTAAATTCTGTAGTTAGTGTTTCTCCTTGATTTATTAATTCTAATAACTGACTTGCATCCATATCAATCTCACTCCTTCGATTATTATATTATACCAAAATAACAATAAGGTTTATACAATAAACAATTGCAAAAAAATAAAATTATTTTATATAAATTAACTATTTTTAAGCCAAATATGATAAATCATATTTAGCTAGTATCATTTGTTTGATCCTATAATTAGTACAATTAAAATTATTTATACTATTACCTTGGAAATAAAATATACATCTTATTCAAAATTCTTTCCTCTTATACCTAAACCAATTTTTTTATAAAAATAACACCTATAATAATTATGTAAACAAAATTTTTATTATTAAATTGGAGGTACATTTAATTATGAGAACAAAGAAAAGATTAATAGTAATTGTTATTATTGCCATAATTGCAATAGCTGGATGTTATTTTTTAACTCAAAGGAGTGAAGGTGCTTATAGTCAATTTGAACATATTAAAACTAAAAATATTTTTACTAGAAATGTTAATAATCCCGATAATACGTATTATGTTTATTTTTATAATAATGACTGTCAAGAATGTCACCAGATTGAAGATTTAATCTGTGACTTTGCTAAAGAAAACGATGTATATTTCATTAATACTGAAAATAAAGATCCAGATAATAAAATATCAAAATTTGATTGGAGTGCTTTTAAAACTGAAAATGATATTGAAATTGGACAAGTTGATAAAAATAATAATATTCAATATTATGAAGGTGAAAATGCTCAAAAATATAAAAATAGTACTGAATTAAATCGTTTTAATAAAATAAAAAAATATGAAATAAAAATTGCTGATAAAAACTATTTAAAAATAAACAAAAAAGCTAAAAAGGGGTATGTCTATGCTTCTTTATTAACCCCAGAAATAGATTATTCATCATTACAAATCTATTCTAGCGTAGAGTTAGCTAATCTCCCTACCCTATTAGAAATAAAAAGCTATCATGTTGAAAATTATTATTATGATGTTGAAGATATTAAACAATATATAACTAATTTAAATTAAAGAAGCTGACCAAAATGATCAGCTTCTTATTACTCTTCTACTTCAATTTCATTTTCAGTAGCTTTTTCAACTACTTCAACTGTAGAAACAATATGTCCTTCACTAACTTTAATCAAACGTACTCCTTGAGTAGCTCGACCAGCTGTTTTAACTTGTTCCATTGGTAAACGAATCATAATACCATCATCAGTCATAATTAGTAAATCTTCATTACCATTGACAGCTCTTAATGCTACAATTTGACCATTACGAGCCGTTGTATTGATAGTTTTAACTCCTTTACCACCACGGTTAGATAAACGATATTCATCTAATGGCGACATTTTACCATAACCATGTTCAGTTACTACTAATATATATTGCCCTTCATTATTAGTAGTCATTCCGATAACTTCACTGCCATCAACGTTTATTCCTTTTACACCACTAGCAGTTCTTCCCATTGGTCGAACGTTATCTTCTTTGAAACGTACTAATTTACCATTTGAAGCTGCAATTAAAACTTCATTATTACCATCAGTTAATTTAACTTGTACTAATTGATCATCATCTTTTAAACTAATTGCAATCTTACCAGATTGACGAATTCTTTGGAATTCATTGATGTGAACACGTTTAATTAAACCATTTTTTGTTACAAAGACTAGATAAAAATCATCATTTTCTTCAAACTGTTTACGATTAATATTAATCATTGATTTTACATGTTCTTCTTTATCTAAATTCAATAAATTAACAACAGGTAATCCTTTAGCAGAACGACCAAATTCAGGAATGTTGTATCCTTTTAAACGATAAACTTTTCCAAAATTAGTAAAGAATAATAAATCATCATGTGTTGACATATTAATTAATGAACTAACAATATCATCATTGTTTGTCGACATACCTTTAATACCACGTCCACCACGATTTTGTGATTTATATGTATCTACTGGCATTCTCTTTATATAACCATTGTTTGTTAAAGAAATAATTACATCTTCAACTGGAATTAAATCTTCATCTTCTAAATCAAAAGTACCTTGAATAATTTCTGTACGACGTTTATCACCATATTTAGCTTTAATTTCTTCTAATTCATCATGAATTATTGATAATAAACGTTCTCTATTTTCAAGAATATCTTTTAAATCAGCAATTATTTCTAATAATTTATTTAATTCATCTTCAATTTTCTGTCTTTCCAAACCAGCTAAACGTTGCAATTGCATTTCCCGAATTGCTTTTGCTTGTTTATCAGACATATTGAATTCTTCCATTAATCTAGTTTGAATAATTTCTGTTGTTCTACTAGAACGGATCAATTCAATAATTTCATCAATTTGATCTAAAGCTCTTTTAAGCCCTTCTAAAATATGAGCTCGATCTTCAGCTTTACCTAATCTAAACTGAGTTCTACGGCGAATTACTTCTTCTTGATGATCAAGATATAAAGTAATCATTTCTTTTAAATTCAATGTTTTTGGTTCATTATTAACTAAGGCAATACAGTTAGCACCAAAAGTTGTTTGTAAAGATGTCAATTTATATAATTGATTTAAAATAACTTCTGGTTGAACATCACGTCGTAATTCAATAACTACTCGAATTCCTTCACGGTTAGATTCATCACGTAAATCAGTAATTCCTTCAATTTTCTTTTCTTTTACCAATTGTGATATTTTTTCAATCATTCTAGCTTTATTAACCATGTATGGAATTTCAGTTACAATAATAGCTTTTTTATTACCGTGCTCTTCAATTTCTGTTTTAGCACGCATTACAATTAAACCATTACCAGTTTCATAAGCTTTTTTTATCGCACTTTTTCCTAAGATGTAACCACCAGTAGGAAAATCTGGTCCTTGAATATAATTTTCCATCAATTCCATAATTGTAATATCGGGATCTTTAGCTACTGCTAAGATAGCATCAATTACTTCACTTAAATTATGAGGTGGAATATTTGTTGCCATCCCTACTGCAATTCCAGTTGAACCGTTAATTAAAAGATTAGGAATTCTAGCAGGTAAAACTGCTGGTTCTTTTTCTTCACCATCATAATTAGGAATAAAATCAATGGTATTTTCTTTAATATCTCTTACTAACTCACTAGAAATTCGTGACATTCTAGCTTCAGTATAACGTTGCGCCGCAGCACCATCACCATCGATAGACCCAAAGTTTCCATGACCATCAACTAACATGTAACGATATGAAAAGTCTTGTGCCATTCTTACTAAAGCTTCATAAATTGAAGAGTCACCATGAGGATGGTATTTCCCCATAACTTCCCCAACAATACGAGCTGATTTTTTATACGGTGTTCCTGGCGTACAACCTAAATCACTCATTCCATAAATTATTCTTCGCTGTACTGGTTTTAAACCATCACGAACATCAGGTAAAGCTCGCGCTACAATAACTGACATTGCATATTGCATAAAAGAGTTTTTCATTTCTGATGTTAGTTTTACTTTTCTTATTCCTCTTTCTTCCATTACTTTTCTCCTTTACTAAATATCTAAATCAGTTACATATTTGGCGTTTTCTTGAATAAATTCACGTCGTGGCTCTACTTTTTCACCCATTAACATATCAAAGATCATATCTGCTTCCATTGCTTCATCTAAATCAATTTGATTTAAAATTCGTCTTTTAGGATCCATAGTTGTTTCCCATAACTGGTCAGCATTCATCTCTCCAAGACCTTTGTATCTTTGGATAGTATATTTAGCCCCTTCACCTAATTTAGTTTTTAAATCTTCTAATTCTTCATCACTATAACAATAATGTTCATCTTTTCCATGCTTTAAAAGATATAATGGTGGTTGTGCTGCATAAACAAAACCATTTTCAATTAAAGGTTTTAAATAACGATATAAGAATGTTAACATCAAAATACGAATGTGACCACCATCTACGTCGGCATCGGTCATGATTACAATTTTATGATATCTTAATTTATCAATGTTAAATTCATCACCAATTCCTGTTCCAAAAGCTGTAATCATCGAACGAATTTCAGCATTACCTAAAATCTTTTCTAATCTTGATTTTTCAACATTCAAAATTTTACCACGTAAAGGTAAGATTGCCTGGATGCGACGGTCACGCCCCATTTTAGCACTACCACCGGCTGAATCCCCTTCGACTATGAATATTTCACATTCACTAGCATCTTTACTTGAACAGTCTGCCAATTTACCAGGTAAATTAGATACTTCTAAAGCACTTTTTCTTCTAGTCATTTCTCGAGCTTTTTTGGCAGCCATTCGAGCTCTTGAAGCAACTATTGCTTTATCAACAATTATTCTAGCTGTATCTGGGTTTTCTAATAAGAATTTTTCTAATTCTTTAGAAATAATATTACTTGCAATTTTTCTTACTTCAGCGTTTCCAAGTTTTGTTTTTGTTTGTCCTTCATATTGAGGATCAGGATGTTTTACAGAAATTATTGCTGTTAATCCTTCACGAACATCTTCACCAGATAAAGCATCATCATCTTTTTTCAATAAACCATTATTTTTTGCATAATTATTAATTACTCTTGTTAATGCTAATCTAAAACCTTCTTCATGAGTTCCACCCTCATGAGTATTAATATTATTACAGAAAGAATAGATATTAGATTGATATCCATCGTTGTATTGCATACCTACTTCGATAGTAATATCCTGTTGCATATCTTCCATATAAATAATTTCATCATGAATTGGTGTCTTATTTTTATTGATATAAGCAACATATTCTTTAATACCACCTTCATAATGATAAACATGTTTACGATTTGCTCCATCACGAGTATCTTCTAATGATAATTTTAATCCCTTATTTAAAAATGCTAATTCACGAATACGTTGTCTTAAAATATCATAATCATAAACTGTTCCTTCTTTAAAAATAAGTGGATCAGCTTTAAAAGTTACAATAGTTCCTGTAATATCACTATCACCAATAATTTTTAATGGTTCAACTGGTTGACCACCATTTTCATAACGTTGATAATAAATATGTCCATCACGATGTACATGAACTTCTAACCAAGATGACAAAGCATTTACGACAGAAGCTCCAACACCATGTAGACCACCAGAAACCTTATATCCGCCGCCACCAAATTTTCCACCGGCATGTAATACTGTAAAAATTGTTTCAACAGTAGAAATTCCTGTTTTTGCGTGAGTACCAGTAGGCATTCCACGCCCATCATCAATTACCTGAACAACATCATCATCTTTTAAGATAACGCGAATATGGCTAGCATATCCAGCTAATGCTTCATCGATAGAATTATCAACAATTTCCCATACTAAATGATGTAATCCTCTAATTGATGTCGTTCCAATATACATACCTGGTCTTTTACGAACCGCTTCTAGTCCTTCTAATACCTGAATATCTGACTCATCATAACTATGTTGTACTTTTTCTTCTGACATTATGTAGCCTCCTTGCCACCTGCGATATAGATTTTCTTTGCTTTTTCAATAATTCGATGGTGAATACCATCTATTGAAGTTGTTGTAATAAAAGTTTGAATTTTTTGATTCAATATATCTAATAGCATGTTTTTTCTTGTTTCATCTAATTCTGATAAAACATCATCTAATAATAAAACCGGATACTCACCTATTTCCTCTTTAATCAATTCAATTAAAGCAATCTTCAAGCTGAGTACAATTGTTCTTTGTTGCCCTTGTGAAGCAAATAAATATGCTTCCTTCTGGTTTAAATAAATCTTTAAATCATCTTTATGAATTCCAATATGTGTTTGCATATAATCAATATCACGCTGATGATTTTTTTGATACATTTCTAAAATACTTTCATAGCTAACATCTTTTTTGATAAAACTATGATAAGCTAATTTAATTTGTTCATCATTCTGTTTAGAAATCAAACGATAAACAATAGCTACTTTTTCATCTAATCTTTTAATAAAATCAATTCTTCTTCTAATTAAATCATATTGCAATCTTGCCATCTGTTCATCTAAAACCTCTAGATACTCATCACTTTTTTTCCTATTTTGATGTAACAATTTTAAATACTTGTTTCTTTCTTTAAGAAGCTTATTATACTTACTTAAATTAAAAACATAAATTGGTGAAATCTTCGAAAGTTCTAAATCAATAAAATGGCGCCGATTTCTCGGACTGCCCTTAATTAAATAAAGATCATCGGGAATAAAGACAACTACATTTAATAATCCAACATATTCACTAATTTTATGAATATCCTGATCATCAATTTTAGCTCTTTTAAAATTATTACCTAATATCATTTCTAACTGTCTAGCCTTGTTATTAGTAACAACTTCACCCTTAACACGAGCAAACTCTTTATCAAACATAATCATTTGTTTATTAATATGTGTTTTGAAAGATTTACCCACAGATAATAAATAAATAGCTTCAATTAAATTAGTCTTACCTTGACCATTACTACCAATTAAAATGTTAATATCATGATCAAACTCAATAAAAAAATGATCATAATTACGAAATGTATTTAAACTCAATGAATTAATTTTCATTACTCAATTACAAATGATTCTCCATTAAATTCAACTTGATCATTAGAGCGAAGTTTTTTACCACGACGAGTTTCTACTTCACCATTAACAAGTACTAATCCATCCTGGATAACCATCTTAGCTTCAATTCCACTAGATACACAATTTGTATATTTTAAAAATTGTCCTAAAGTTATATATTCATCTTTTATTTGAATTTTTTTCATGATGTCCCTCTTTTTTTTCATAAATATATTATTATTATAACATAATTTATCCTTAAAATCAAAAAAATAAGCATATAAACGCTTTTTTTTGATTACTAAAAAAATGTTGTCTTTCTAAAAAAATTGCTCATATTTAAAATTTATCGGCATATACATAAAACAGCCAGTAAAAAAAGTGCTCTACAAAATAAAAAGCTACATATCGTAGCTTAATATGTTCTTACTGGTAAAACTAACTGGATTAAATCATCTTTTTCATAATCTTTAACGATAAATGGTTTCATAGCACCAGTAAATAAAATTTTAACTTTTGGTTCATTAAATGCTCTTAATGCATCAGTTGCATATTTTGAACTAAATGAAATACTTAAAGAATCACCTTTATAGAATGAACGATCTAAAATTTCTTCAACAGAACCAATTTCTTGCATATATGATGAAAGAATAACTTTTTCATTAGACATATCTAATTTAATAATATTATTCTGTTCATTATTTAATAAAGAAACACGATCAATTGCATTTAATAAATAGTGAGTATCAATATCTAATTCATAATCAAAACTTTCAGGAATCAAACGATTAGTATCTGGGAATGTTCCATCAATTAATCTTGTTTGAATGATATTGTTGTCAAAAACATAAAGTACTTTACGATCAGAAACATACATTTCAATTAAATCATCACGTTCAATGATTTTAGCAATTTCATCTAATGATTTTTGAGGAATTGTAATATTGAAAGTAAGTTCATCATCTAATGGCACTACTTTTTTAGCTAGACGATAACTATCAGTAGCAGTTACTTCTAATTGATTGTTAGCTGCTTTAAAGTTAATACCAGTTAAAATTGGTTTATGTTCTTTTTCACTAGCAGCAAATTTAGTTTGTGTAATAACATCTTTTAAAGTAAAAGCATTAATTAATACTTTAGTTCCTGTTTTTGATAAATCAATACGAGGATAATCAATAACGTCATTACCATTTAAATCAAATTTAGAAGTTGCTCCAGAAATTCTAGTAAGTGAACCATCAATGATTTCTAATGAAATTTCATCACTATCTATCTTTCTAACAATTTCTAATATATAACGTGAATTTAAAACTACACCACCTGTTTGTTCAATAACTAAGTCATCACTAGTTTCAATTTTAGTTTGAATTGTGATATCAGAATCACTACCAGTTAAAATTAAACCATCAGGTTGTAAATCAAATTTAATACCTGTTAATACGGGTAAAGGACTACGAACAGAAACAGCTTTAGTAGTTTTTGATAAAGCATTTAATAATTTAAGTCGATTAATTCTAAATTTCATAATGACCTCCTTTTGACTTATTATATATATTTATTTTAAATAATTCTACTAGTATTATTAGAATGTGAATTATGTGCATAAATTTAAAAACCGTGAATAATACTAGGTTTTTTGTGTGATTTTAATGTGTCTAATTTATTCCTAATTTGTGCTTTAATTTGTTGATAGCTAATTTATAGTCAGGATCTTTCTTGATTTTATTATCAACTCGAGCACAAGCTTTCATGACCGTAGAGTGATCACGATTACTAAAT
The DNA here is from genome assembly GCF_002160675.1 of Erysipelatoclostridium sp. An15. Lineage (NCBI taxonomy): Bacteria > Bacillati > Bacillota > Erysipelotrichia > Erysipelotrichales > Coprobacillaceae > Thomasclavelia > Erysipelatoclostridium sp. An15. The sequence continues at coordinate 5,188 of NZ_NFLA01000033.1, read as the reverse complement.
ATTGTTCCGATTTCTGCAAATGTGATATCTAATAGTTCTCTCATTAAATACATGCAGATTTCTCTTGGGGTTGTTAGTTTACGAGTTTTATTTTTAGATACTAACTGAGAAATTGTTAAGTAATAAAACTCTGCTGTTGTTTTTAAGATTAATTCTTTTGTTAAAGCTGTTTTTGGATTTTGAACAACTTTATCATCTTTAAATGATTCTAATGCAAAAGCCATATCAATATTATTAGTATGGTTCATAATACTGCAAAAAAATAATCGCTTTAAAGCACCTTCAAGATTACGAATATCTTTACAATAGTGATTTGCCATGAAATCAACAACATCATCTTGAATAATTAATGATGGATTATCAAGATTTTCAATTTTCTTTTCTAGAATTGCTCTAGCAGTTTCAAATTCAGGTGGATCAATACCAAAACTTAAACCTGAGTTAAAACGGCTAATTAGTCGGGATTCAATTCCTTGTAATTCCTCAGGCATTTTATCACTTGTGATAACAATTTGTTTATTATTGTTGATTAATTCATTGAAAATATGGAAAAATATTTCACTACTTTTTTCTTTATTAAATAAAAACTGAATATCATCAATTAATAACATATCCAGATTTTTATATTTAAGGTAAATATCATTACTATTTTTACCTTTCATTGCCCCAATTACTTCATCGACAAATTCCTTACTAGTAATATAACGAATTTTTAATGAAGGATTGGTTTCTTTAGCATAGTTACCAATAGCATTTAATAAGTGAGTTTTTCCTAATCCTGGATTACTGTAGATAAATAAAGGATTGAAATTAGAACCAGGATTGCTAGAAACTAATAAAGCGGCATTTTGGGCCATTCTATTAGAACTACCAACAACAAAGTTATCAAAAGTGAAAGTCTTATTTAAATTATCTTTAAATGGTTGTTCATTTTGAACAGTAATTGTTTTTTTAAAATCTTCTTCACCTAATATTTCTACTGTAATTGGCGAAGCTAACATACCTGAGAGGATTTCTTCAATATCTTTTTGATTATTTTTTATTGTTTCTACATTAAATGAATAAGGAGTAGTAATGACAACCTTATTATCATTAATAGATGATATTTTGGCACTACGAAAAACAGATTCCATAATAATTTTGTCGATTTTACGACTATCAGGCAGTTCTTGTTTTTCTAGTGTATCAAGACATAATTGCCAAATTTTACTATTATCATTCATTTTTTTACCTCCGCAACTAACATTATATGTTAATAAATTGTAAATTTAAAGGAAAAAAAAGAGGCTGGAAAAGTGTTCACAAAGTTATTCACATTAATATTGGCAATTTTGTAAGAAAATAATAGAAATTCACAAAATTCACAACTTTATTTGTGCATATAGAAATATGTGAATGTGAAAAATGTGTCTAAATTAGAGTGCTAATTATCGTATTCATAATAAAGTCACAATCAAGATATTGTAATAATCGCGCTTTTTTTCAAAACTCACATTTATTCACATCAAAAAAAACAGTGATATGACTTTGTGCATAACATGTGTAATAAATTGTTGATAAAGGGGTTTTGTTTTTTGAAAAGTCACAATAAAAATGTCACAAAAAATAATGAGGTGAAGATTAAAAGAAAAAAATTTGATTATTAGCGATGTACTTTTTCGTTAATTTCATTGACTTGAGGGGCTTTTTCATATAAAATGGTGGGGCATATGTTATTTGTATAAAAGTATTAAAATATGGAGGTGTAATTAATGAAAAGAACATATCAACCAAATAAAAGAAAAAGATCAAAGACACATGGTTTTAGAGCTAGAATGGCTACTGTAGGAGGAAGAAAAGTACTTGCACGTCGCCGTAAAAGAGGAAGAAAAGTATTGTCTGCTTAAAAAAATCCACTTTACGGTGGGTTTTTTTTCTAAAAAGTTATGAAAAAAGAATATCGAGTAAAAAAAAATGAGGATTTTAGTCTCATAATAAAAGAAAAACAAAGTTTAGCTAATCGTTCTTTCATTATTTATTACCGAAAAAATGATTATCCAAACGCAAGAGTTGGGATATCAGTAAGCAAAAAATTAGGAAAAGCGGTAGTACGTAATAAAATTAAGCGGCAAGTAAGGATGATGGTGCAACAGACGATTGATTTTGAAAAAAGTTATGATTATATCGTCATTATTAGAGATAAATATTTAAAATTAGATTTTAATTCTAATTTAAATGAGCTACAATATCTATATAAAAAAATATTAAAAAGGATGGAAAAATAAATGGTGTTAGATAACAAAACTAAAAAGATTCTAAAAATATTTTGTTTAGTTTTCTTTGTTGCTATCTTGACAGGATGTACTCAAAATCTTGATAGTAATGGAAATTTAATTGAGTCAAGAGCGATTACAACTTCAACACCTTGGACATTATCTGCCGGGTGGTTTGACTTTTTATTTGTAATTCCTCTAGCAAAAGGGATCCTGTTCATTAACGAATATGTTGGAAACGTTGCCTTTGGGGTAATTGGTGTTACAATCATCGTAAACTTAATTACATTACCAATTATGATTAAGTCGACTGTATCAACACAAAAAATGCAATTATTACAACCAGAATTAGAAAAAATTCAGCGTAAATATCGTGGACGTAAAGATCAAGCATCACAAATGCGTCAATCTGCAGAGATTCAAAATCTTTATAAGAAAAATAACGTAAGTATGTTTGGTTCTCTTGCAACATTTTTAACATTACCAATTATGTTTGCAATGTGGCACGCTGTACAAAGAATTGAAATCTTATATGATACAATTGTTTTTGGTGTAAATTTAGGTGCTCGTCCAATTGAACATATCTTTAGTTTAGATATTCCTTATATTGTTTTATTAATTTTGGTTGCTGTAACACAATTCTTTGCAATGCAAATCAACCAAATCATGGCAAGACGTTCACCAAAATATCGACCTTCAAATCAAATGAAGTCAATGAATACCATGAATAACATAATGACAATTTTCATTATTTATTTATCAGCAACTATGCCTGCTGCAATGTCATTATACTGGATTACAACTAACGTAATTACAATCGTTAGAACTGTATATATTCAATTCTTCCATGTTGAAAAAGCAAAAAAGGAAGTTGAAGCAACAACAACTAATTTCTTAAATAAGAAAAAGTAGGTGATATAAGTGAAAAAACAGTATACTGCCAAAACTGTTCAAGATGCTGTAAATAACGCATGTGAAGAACTAGGCGTTACAATTGATGAATTAAACTATGAAGTAATTAGTGAAACAAAAACTTTATTTATAAAAAAAGCAACAATTGAATGTTACACTATACCAATGATTCAAGAGTTTATCGAAAGTTATATTCGTCGTTTTATCAGTGATATGGGATTTGAAATTGAAACAGTTTCATATCTACAAGATGGTCGTATTTATTGTAATATTAATACAAGCAATAATTCAATTTTAATTGGAAAAGCTGGTGTTATTTTAAGAGCTATTAACTTTATTGTAAAAAATGCTGTTAGTAATACATATAAAAAGCGCTATGAAATTAGTATTGATATTAACGGATATAAAGAAGATCGTTATAAAAAAGTTGCTTCAATGGCAAGAAGATTTGGTAAACAAGTTCAACGTACCAAAACAGATATTAAATTAGACCCAATGCCTGCTGATGAAAGAAAAGTAATGCATCAAGAATTAGCTAAATTTAATCATGTTAAAACTGAAAGTCATGGTGAAGGTAAAAACCGTCACATGGTAATATCTTATGTAAAATAAAATACTTTTAAGTACATGTGTTTGACCAATATTATGTTTTTAATAATATTGGTCTTTTAAATATAAAAAAACACTTGCCTTGCAGTTAGGTTTAAGTTGTATGCTTAAAGTAGGAGGATCAGGATATGGATATAACAGTAAGACAAGATTTATTGGATGTATTATATGAAAATAAGATTATTAAGTCATTGTATAATTTTGATTATCATGATCAAGCAATTATTTCTTTAACTAAAACCTTAATATCATTAGGTTATAGTGATAGTGATATTTTGGATTTGATAGATAGTGATATGAGTCTATTGGATATATTATTATTTCATTATGATTTATTACAAAATAAACAATATGAATGCTGCTGTTTAATCAATCAAATTAAAAAGATGATTAATGAGATAAAGGAAGATGAAAATGGAATATACAATTAATCAGGTTTGTAAAAAATATAATTTAAATGCTTCAACATTAAGATATTATGAAAAAGAACGATTATTACCACCAATAAAGAAAAATACAAGTAATCAGCGAGTTTATAATGATGATGATTTAAAATGGCTTGATATGATTATGTGTATGCGAAATACAGGAATGACAATAGCTTATATCCGCAACTATATTGATTTATGTAAACAAGGGGATAAAACACTAGATCAGCGATATGAAATATTAAAAAAACAAAAAGAAATTTTATTACTACAGCAGCAAGAATTAAATAAACATATAGAAATGGTAAATTATAAAATCGATTTTTATGAAAATAAATTAAAATGATAGCTTATGTTATCATTTTTTTATTAGTTTCATTTTCAGTAACAATTTAATAAATATAAAGTGACTATGTTATAATATCTGTTAAGAATGGGGGATTTTAATGGATATTATGGTCGTTATTAACCAAATGATTCAATTGTTTTTAATAATTGGACTTGGTTATTTTATGCAAAAAAAGAACATATTAAATGATGAATTAAATAGTAAATTAAATTATATTGTTATTTCTATAACAACACCAGCAATGATATTTTCTTCAGTTTGTTCTACAACAATTACAGATAAAAGTATGGTTATTTATACATTAGGTGTTGCAACTGCTGTTTATTTATTATTACCAGTAATAAGCTTTATTCTTGTAAAAATAATGCGGATTCCCTTGCCACAACAAGGACTTTATATGTTCATGACAATCTTTTCTAATATAGGATTTATGGGATTTCCAATTATGAAGGCTTTATTTGGAAATGATGCGGTTTTCTATACAGCACTATTTAATATTTTATTTAATCTGGAGGTATTTACATTAGGCGTTATTTTAATCAACTATGGAAATGACGTTAAAATGAAATTAAATCCTAAAAATCTATTATCACCAGGAGTAATTTCATCTGTGATTGCCATCTTTATTTATTTTTTAG